>JAJYOO010000042.1 GCA_021796155.1 Chloroflexota bacterium | reverse complement strand
TTCTTCTAAATCTTTTTGTCCCTGCGAACCAGTCTGGGATGGTGGCTTGATGTAAGACTGGTCGAGGTGTTTGCCGAGCGCAAGAAATGGAATATCTCTAAAAGATATGCCAGGCATATTGCGAATGTTGCGATGTGTAAAAAGAACCGCGGGGACTTTCGTTGAGTCAATGCAATGATCTGCGCCCCAATGATCCGAGTTGGCCTCGACGGATGTGGACGCGGATTTTCCGAGTCCGGTCTCAGACGAGGCGCGGTATCCGGGTGCGTAGCCGATGACCAGGTCCGGGCCGAGGCGGGCATAAGGGCCGGTGAACGCCTCGTGCTTTAGCAAGACGCGGCTGATGGCTTGTCTGCCTCCATCAGTTTTCCAATCCAGTAATTTTGTTCTTATTTCATCGAGCAGTGGTTCGATGTCTTGCGGTTGAACAATGCCTTGTCCCTCGCGGTTAGCAACGTTGAGATAAACGCTGTTCAATCCCAAAGCATACGCCTTTGTATTTTGCCAATTCACGTCGCGCAGATCGGGCGTCTCTGTTTGATTGGACAATGACATGTACCCATTCTCGACCAGCCAGTGATTAAGATGCACTTTATTTTCCCATGGTCGAAATCCATGATCGGAGAGAACAATGAAGCGGTACTTGTCGAGATTTAGCTTATCAATATGCGATTGAACTTCGCCAACATAATGATCAAGCTTGATATACCATTGATCAACAATATCCTGACGCGTGCGTAAAAACATGTGCTGCACGCGGTCGAGACAATCGAAGATTCCGGCCAACACACCTTCGTGAAATTTTTCCAATTGATGAAAGAATATTTTTTGCCGCGATGTAAAAATCGAATCGCAAAGAGTCAGGAATTGCTCGTCGGTTATACAGCCATCTTCAAGAGCGTTGGTATCCTGTGGCCAACCAAGCGTGAGGAAAGGCCCAGTGTTTTTCCACGAATCTTTAACCAGCGATGGAGGCGTAGCGTAATGCCATAAAGAATGAAGCGGATGTATCTGCAAAGGCAAGAAATATAAGCTGACGCGATTTTTGACTTCAGTCAGAATTACCTGTGTGATGGCGTAAACATTGAACGCAAAGCCCGCTTGGAATTTAAGTTCGATGACCGGACTCCATTGTCCAAGCTTCAGTTGATATTTCTGATTCGCGATGATGATGGTCGCGGTCGCTTCATCCTGGACTTCAACCGTTACCGGCAAAATGGCGGGACGCATCCCGCTTTTTGATTTAACCGACGGTCCCTCAAGTATTGCGTTGAATTTACCTTTACCAGCCGTTTCGAGTTTTGCGACTTTTGTTTTTTTCTTCTCTTCGGGTTCGGTCGTCAACAAAGTTCCGACGCCCAGTTGTCCGCGAATGTCTGGTGTACCCAGGCCGGGAATCGTTGCAACCGGAATCTCTGGCCGCGCGGGGAATAGCGCCGGCCACCATAAAGCCGTCGCCGGGAAACCCATGTCCGAAGCCTCGTGAAAAAGCGTCTTGGTAGTGTAAGGAGGCAGGAACTGCTCTCCCATTACGCCTTGTTTGGTCGGCAATAATGAAACATAAGCGCCGTACGTTTTTGGGTCGCGATGAACAAAATCGAAAATACCATGCGATCCTGGGTCAACGCCAGTCGCGATGCTTGTCCACGAAACTTCAGTTTGAGGAGGCGAACAAACCTCTAGTCGCGAATATCCCCCGTTCTTTACAAACTTTTCCAGATTTGGCATTTGTCCGGCAGTCTGAAGTCGTTCGAAAGTTGCCGGGTCAAATGAATCGAATCCTAGGATGATGGTTCGCATCTATTCTTGATCGTCAGTTTTATCTTTGCGTGCTTTTCGGCGAAGCTGGGAAATGTATCTGCGAATCCTTCCAGAAAACACTAAAAGTAGACCCGACACCGCGACAAAAGCAGCCGCAAGTGCTTGGAATAGAATTCCACCGGTATTTGGATCAATATACATAACTTGTGCCTCCGGTCATTGAATGGGAGGATTCTACCACCTGCGTTTTAAATTGATTCAGCCCTTACCAGTGATTAATTGAATTCTAACAATTTCAATATATCTTCCAACGCCGCGGCAAAAAGTTCGTGCATGATGTCATCGTTGACGCGGTACGGCCCGCCGAAGGTTCCATCGCCGTAGACTTCACGTGTGGTTTTTGCGTCTACGATCGCACTCGGGACTTGGGGCGGAGTTTTGTTTCCTTCGGGCATTTCACCAACGATGGTGAACGGGAACACCTCGAGCCAATTGGCGTGTGCTGGTTTAATGTTATGTTTGACTGCCACGGCTTCGACTGAGTGAGACGACCACCAGTCGTACCAATTCAGTTTTAAATTGGGCAATGAGTTGTTGACTTCGTGCAGATGATTCCTCGCTGGTGAATTTCCGCCATGACCGTTGATGATGAGAATGCGCCGCAAGCCGTGTCCATACGCAGACCGGACAATATCTTCTGCCGCCGCGATCAATGTGCTGACTCGCAAACTGATCGTTCCCGGGTATGCAAGAAAATAGGGCGAGACGCCAAAGTTCAGCGACGGTGCTACCAGCACGCCTGTTGCCTGTGAAGCAGAGTCCGCCAACGCAAGCGGGATCTTTATATCGGTCAGCAAACTGAGATAACCATGTTGTTCCGTCGAGCCGAAGACCAACATCAACCGGTCTTCATGCTGAAGATATTTTTCGACATCCATCCAATTTAAATCTTCAAGGCGCATGGCGAATCCTATGGGGTTGGCGTTGGGACAATAGGTGTGTCGGTTGGAAATGGCGTATCGGTTGGCGTGTCGGTTGGAATGATTGGCACGGAAGTATTTGTCGGCGTTGGAAAAGGAGTCAGAGTCGGCGGCGGAGTCGGGGTCGGGGCCTGAAGCGTAAAGTGAACGAAGCGTTCGGCGTAGCCGTTTTTTCCGGTCATGTAAAGATGCAAAGTAATTGGCCCGTTTGGAAGGTTCGACAAATCCCAGTTGAACATTAATCCATTATCAATTGGCTGATTACTCTGTGCAAGTGTGGTCCAACTATTGGGATTATCACCGAGTCCAAAATCCAGACGCCATGATTTGAAACCACCTGTTGCATCAGCAGTGCCTGTGATGGCAAGCGTGGGCTGTGTAATGACATCGCCTTCATTGACGCTGAGCGATAGCGTTGGGCGCGGATCATTTTTATTGCATTCTCGCTGCGGAGCAATAACCGGGGGAACCGGGAAGTTGTTATTGCTAAGCCAGGTGCGCCCATCTCTTGTGCCAAACCATTTGATCGCCCACGGATCGGTAACGTTGATCACGGTTTGCTGATCGGCGAAGTCGCTTCCACAATCTGTCGAAGACTCCAATCCTGTCCATGTGTCCAGCGTGACCTGTCGGCGTAGATCCTGGCCCGGCGGCAAGGGCGGTTGGTCGGATGCAAAGACTTCAGTGCGCGTGCCTTTGCACCACTGTGACGGCTGCGTGCCGGACAGAGCACAAATCGTTTCCTCCACGATTCCTGGCGGACGAACGAACGGACTCGGTTTCCCATTCGTCACATACGGGACAGCGAATGTCATGAACTGTGACCAGATCGGCGCCGCGCCGGTCAGACCGGTCGTGTTGACCATCGGCGTGTAATCCGCATTGCCGACCCAGACGCCGGTCACGAGGTCCGGTGTGTAACCAAGCGTCCAGTTATCGCGGAAATCATTGCTCGTCCCCGTCTTAGCGGCGACTGGAAAGGACAGATTCAGTGCCGAGTTTGTCCCGAATTCCATGGCGCGAGCTTGGTTGTCAGAAAGAATGGATGTGATCAAATAAGCATGTTGAGGGCTGATGACTTGATCGCCTTGCGGAGGATTGTATTGGTACACAACATTGCCCAAGTGATCCACGATTTTGAGAATCGAAACGGGCGGCACTTTTACCCCGCCGTTTGCAAAGACCGAATACATGCCGGTCATTTCGAGCACACTCACGTCCCCGCCGCCGAGCGTAAGCGACAAACCATAATCGTTGCGAGTGAGTGATGTAATTCCCAAACGATTCGCCATGGCAATAAAGCCGTGGTCGCCATAAATGCCGACAAATTGAAGCGTCTTCACAGCAGGAATGTTGATTGAATTTGCCAATGCCGTGCGAACAGTCATTGGGCCGTGAAATCTTCCATCATAGTTGACGGGAATATACGGTGGACGCGGGTCGTTCGGATCGCCCGACGGCGGAAATTCGGATGGCACATCCCAGATCAATGTGGCAGGCGTCCAGCCTTTTTCAAAAGCCGCAACGTAATTGACCGGCTTGATGGATGAACCTGGCTGGCGCGTCTCACTGACTGCCATGTTGACCTGGCCCGAAATTGCCGCATTGTAATAATCCGCCGAGCCGACCATCGCAAGGATTTCACCGGTGGATGGCTGGATGGCAACCAGCGCCCCGTCCGTGGCATTGTTGGCAGTCAGTTTCGCGATCTGGTTGGTAACGACCTGCTGTGCATAATCTTGGAGCGTTGGATCAAGTGTCGTGTAGATCGTAAAGCCAGAATGATAAATGGTCTGCGCGTCATAATTTGATTCAAGCTGTGAGCGCACATAATTGACCCAGTGCGGATAGCGCATATTAATGACCGGTGGCTGGAAGTTGTAATCGCGGATCTCCGTCGCCGCGGCTGCCGCATCTGCAGGGCCAACGCAAACAGGCTGAGGGCTATTGCTGACTTTGATGCAATTCTGTTCATAGCTGGCCTGGGTCATTAAGGCCAGCACTTGTTGATTGCGCGCGAGTGTCGCATCACGGTTGGTGTAAATGTCATAAACAGATGGCGACTGCGGAAGTCCCGCGAGAAACGCCGCCTGCGCGACGGTCAATTTATCGGCGGTCGTTCCAAAGTATGTTTCCGATGCGGCTTCGATTCCGTAGGCAAGATTGCCGTAATAAATCTGGTTTAGATAGAGTTCAAGGATTTGATCTTTGGTGTATTTGCGTGTGATCTCCGCGGCCAGGATGATTTCGCGCGCTTTTCGCAGATACGTTCGCTGGCTGCGTTCTTCCGGCGACAAAAGAATGTCGCGCGCCAGTTGCTGCGTAATCGTCGAAGCGCCAGAGACCGTGTCGCCGGTGGTGTAATTTTGCCAGATGGCGCGGATGATTGCGAAAATATCGTATCCTGGATGAGTGTAAAAATCCTTGTCTTCGGTTGCGATGGTTGCCGCGACCAACGCGGGTGAAATTTTGTCGAGCGTTACATATGTGCGGCGCCCCGCATTCGGATCAATGATCTCGTACAACAAGTCGCCGTTGCGGTCGAGGATGCGCGTGGTTTCAAATTGTGCGGCGCGTTGCTGCAAGTCGCTGACGGATGGTAGCGAGCTGGCAATGGAATAATATTCATACACTGCCAGCGAACCAAGGCATAAACCAATGATGACAATAATGAACAGAAGGACGATCAACCCACGAATCAGACAACCAAAACTGCGCGGATCAAATCTTGAGCGAGGTGTGACGCCTCGCGGCGGGACGGGAGGAATCGGAGGAACTGGAAGCTGGGTCCCGTAGCGACGGCCGGTCTTCGTCTCGAACGCGGCGGGCGTGACACGCGTCCCTTCGGTATCAATTTCATCCACGCGGCGTGGCAGCGGCATGTTGTCTCTGGCGGGCCGCGATGGACTTGGCGTTGTGCCTGCCCGCGCTGGTTGGGATGGCGGCTCGGCGCGCGTATCGGATTCAGAGTTGATCAGTCTTTTGAATTTTTCGCGTGGATCGTCTTCAGGCATAAATTTCGGCGTTTTTCTTGCGTTTTGATTACATCACTTCGGTTTAGACGCCACCAGGACATTCCAAGTTCCGCGTTGGCAAACATCGCCGCTCGGGTTCTTGACCTCAATGGAAAGTGTCACCGAGCCGCCGCCGATGCGCGGCAAAGCTTTAGTCTCGGTGATGCTCAACTCAGCATGGATGGTGTCGCCGATGAAGATCGGTTTGACGAATTTCCATTCGTTGATCTCGCGGAAAGCCATGACGGTGCCTTCCATGATTCCTGTCCGCATGGCGAGGCCCGAGGCGATGGACAATCCCAAAAGTCCATGAGAGACACGCTGGCCGAAAGGCGTGGATTTGCTAAATTCCGCATCCGTGTGAATCGAGTTGTAGTCGCCTGATAAACCGGCGAAGGTCATGATGTCGCTTTCCGCAACGGTTCGTCCCGCTGTGATGACTTTTTGTCCCACGCTGAATTCTTCGAAATAAAGTCCGGGCATGATAAAGTCTCCTCGTCTCAAAAGTCTGGCACGTCTCACAAGTCAGACATTTCGGACCTGTTCGACTTGCTAAACTAAATTATACCCTTTGACCTCAAGCTCATCTGACCGTACAATTACACCATGCGTGACTGGTCACTCAAGGCAGGCGATCCGCTTTCGTTGACGATTGCCGCGGATGCCCGCCTCTGCAAAACGGATTACGTCAACGATCACATTTGGGAATTTGAATTTGGCGCGGGAGAACCGGCGGCACTTGCCATCCGAACCACATATGGATTGCGCGCTCGCAACATGCGGCTCTTTTATCGCTTTGGCGAGATGGGAAAAACAGTTACGAACCCGACTGAGTTTTATTCGCCATTATTGCTTCGCCGTTTTTATCCCAATTTTTTGTCGTTGACTTTTTCTCCCTTTGAAGATTTAGATGTTACCGCCGAATATTGGATTCCCGAATCGCACGCGCTATCGGGAAGATTGGTTGTTGCCAATCGAACGGATTTTGCGCGCAGGCTTAGCGTTGAGTTATGCGGAGCGTTGATTCCGCTGGATGGTCAATCGTTTGCGCCCGCGCAACAGCAAATGGTTAACGTTCTCGCAGGCCAAACGGGCGGACTCGCTCCGATTTTATTTATGACCGGCGGACCGAATCCCGGCTCCAGCCCGCATCCTTCGCTGATCGTTGATCTCGCGCTCAATCCTCGATCAACCAGCACGCTGACGTGGACGCTCGCGTCCGAAGCGACGCCCGAATCATCGTTCGAATTGGCGCGGCATATCGCGGCGCGTCCGTGGGACGCGGAACGTACGCGTATCGAACTGCTCGATGCAGGCGATACGCTCGATATTCAAACTGGCGATGCGGATTGGGATGCTGCATTAGCATTTAGTCAAAAAGCCGCGCTGGGTTTGTTTTATTCTTCAACTGCTAATTTACCCTGCGCCTCTTTTGTTCAATCCCGCCAGCCGGACGGCGGCAATTCGCATCGAGGCGATGGGCACGACTATCCGCCCGCGTGGAGCGGACAAACTCCGCTTGACTCGTATTATCTTGCCAGCCTTCTTCCTGCCGCGCCGAATCTTCTTCGCGGACTCGTCGAAAACTTTTTGAGTGTTCAAACCGAATCTGGTTCCATTGACGGGCGTCCCGGCCTCGGCGGGCAACGCGCGAAATTTTTGTCCGCACCGTTGATCGTCAGCCTCGCGTGGAATTATTATCAAAGCACACAAGACGAAGAATTCCTGAAAGAAGCGTTTCCAAAATTACAGGCTTTCTTCTGGAATTGGTTTTCGCCCGATCACGATTCAGATCGCGATGGCATTCCGTCATGGGACCATGTTTTGCAAACCGGCTTCGATGATCATCCGCTTTTCGACGTTTGGCATCCGTGGTCACAGGGTGTGAATATTTCGGCGTTGCATAACCCGCAGTTAGAAGCGATGCTTTATCGCGAAGCGAACGCGTTGATTTCGATGGCGGGAATTCTCAATCGAAGTGACGATGCAAATCTTTTACAGGCGCAAGCCGCCGCGTTGCGTGCCTCCGTTGAAACAAGCTGGGATCCGCGCTTTGCTTTGTACGCGTATCGTGATCGCGTTACGAAACAAACTTCGAGCGGCAAAGTCATTGCCAAACATAAAGGCTCCGGCAACATGCGCCCGCGGTTTGAGTCCGGGACGCCGGTACGCCTATTGATCGAGATCCAGTCCAAAAATCCCGCGGCGACGCGACCTGTCGTTGAGATTGGCGAGATGGTCAGTCCAAATACAATGGGCGCGTCCGAAGCCATCGAAAAATTCCAATGGCGCGGCGGCGGTCTCGTCGCGACCAGTGGAAAAGTTTTTTCAAAGATCGGACGCGTCAGCGTCAAAGGCTTGGAAGATAAAGATAAATTTTTCCTTCGCATTGTGGATACGACTGTTGAAGATATTACGTTGTTCACACCGTTGTGGGCACACATTCCAGACGAGCAACGCGCACAAGTTTTGATCGGACGTTCCTTTCTCGATGCAGACCGCTTCGACCGGCCGTTCGGCGTGCCAGCCATTCCGTTCGTCCCGGACCCGGAAGCGGATGCCGTTGCAAACAGCGTTTATCTCGATTGGAATCATTTAATTGGCGAGGGTTTGTTGGCTTATGGATTCCGAAACGAGGCTGCGCGTTTGGTCGCGCATTTGATGAATGCCGTGATTGACAGTTTGAAACAGCATAAAATATTTTATGCGCGTTATCACGCCGACAGCGGAAGCGGCATCGGCGAACGCGGCGCGTTGACCGGTCTCGCACCGGTTGGATTATTTTTACAGACTCTTGGCGTGACGATTTATTCGCCAACACGCGTCCGGCTTGAGGGTAAAAATCCATTTGCATGGCCGGTGACGATTCAGCATAAGGGATTAAAGATCGTGCGTGGTCATGATCAGACCGATGTGTCATTTCCGAATGGCAAAACGGTCGCAGTCACTGACCGCGCGCCGTTGATAGTATCAGCCGATTAATCGTGGTATCCTAAAAGAAAGATGTTGTGATGGAGAAGAGGATAATGGAAACAATCCATCTTTTGATGCTGGCTGTGGTACATGATGAAGATGTAGACGCGGCAACGCGTGCCTTGGAACCTTTGGGCGCGCCGGTCGTCTACCTTTCGAGCACCGGTGGATTCCTCGGACGCGGCAATGCCACGCTGTTGATCGGTTTGCCGGAGCATCATGAGGAAGATGCGCTTTCTGTTCTGCGCCAGTCCTGCCGCCAGCGCGTGGAATATCTGACGATGCCGTTGGAAGGTTCGCCTTTGCCGATGCCCACGCCGGTCCCCGTGACAGTCGGCGGTGCAACGGTATTTTGCCTGCCTGTTGAGCGATTCGAGGAGATGTAGCATGAAGATGATCATCGTGATTGTCAAAGACAACGAAGCCGATTCCTTGATCCGCGCGTTGACCAGCGCTGAATATCGAATCACGCGCATCGCTTCGACGGGCGGATTGCTCCGCAGCGGCGTGGCAACTTTGTTGATGGGCGTGGACGAGGCGAAAGTGGATTCGGCGGTGGCATTGGTCCGTGAAACGGTGGCCGCCTCTGGTCATCACCACGAACGAACGACTGGTGCATTGGGCGAGAAGCGCGCTACGTTGTTCGTCGTCCCGGTCTCGCGCTTTGAACAAGTTTAAGTTGTGTCATTCATCGCGGTGACACAGAGTCCTTTTCTTTGCAGTGAATTAGCCAGGAGAACAATCGAATGAGGCGAATGCGAATCGTCGGCGCTTTTCTTTTGATAACCATAACTGTTTTAGCTTGCGCGCTGCCAAGTCTGGCAACGCCACCAGCCATTCCGGTTGCGACGGTCGTGGCGCAAACTATGCAGGCTTTGTCCGCGCTCGCGACGCCGACGGCTTCTCCTGCTGCGACGTCTGTTCCAACGCAATTGGCCTCTCCAACCTCCGTGTCGACGACAACATCCGACGTATTGCCGCACTCTTTATATTTTTTGAATAATGACAAAGGCGGACTCGTACAAATTTTTCGAATCGAACGCGATGGAAAAACAACGTCTCAAATCACATTTGAACCGTCTAATGTTGATTCGTATGACATCTCACCGAAAGACGGGAGTATTGCTTACGTATCCAATAATCAATTATTTCTTGTAGATGCGAACGGTGCGGGCCGCCGCGTGCTTGTGGATGGCGGCGCGATCAACGAGAATAATCGTTTAAGCAACACGGTTGGCTCGCCAGTGTGGTCGCCCGATGGAAAGACAATTGCATATGCGGAAGATGGTTTGAATTTCTACGCACTGGATAGTGGCGCAATCACTCAAGTCTTAAAAAATGATTTCGATACATCGGCAGGCTTTTTGCAGGTGAGGGCAATCTATTCACCAGTCAGGTATTCGCCCGATGGAAGCAAATTGTTGATCACCATCAGCTATCTCGAAAACGGGACGATGGGCATTTATTTTCTTGCCAATAAAACGATGATGAAACTCAATCGTCCGGATGGAGGCATGTTCTGTTGCAACACTTCATGGACGCCCGACAGCGGCGGCGTCTATGCGGCCAGTCCAACGACCGGCATGATCGACTCGGGATTGTTGTATGCGAACGCATCGAACGGCGCGGTGAGCATTCTCCTGCCGGGAGCGGCGCCAGACGGAACTTATAACTTTGCCGATGCCCCACTGGTCGGCCCGGATGGAAAATTGTATTTCTTCTTCAATAACCTGCCGCAGATTCCAACATCCGGTCACACGCCGTTATACATGGTCAAGTCCGAGTCAGATGGCGTGACCGGGCGCACTCAACTCAAGCCGGATCTTTTCCAAAACATCAATGAAATTTTATGGGCACCAGATGCCAGCCTTGCCGTTGCGGCTTTTGCGTCAACGCAGGATGTTTACGATGGTGGCGAAGCGGAAATCGTTTACCCCGATGCGCGTCCGAACGTGGTGCTAACTTCTTTTGCTTTGCAGATGAAATGGGGGCAGTAGATTTTTTGAATTTGTAGATCACGTTTTCCTCTTCGGGGACTTCGAAACGTGACCTACTATTTTCCGAGCAAATATTGATCGAAGAAACCAACCACGCGTTGTTCATATTCCGCTGGATAGTAAGCGTACATACCCAAATGAGGCACACTGGGTTCTGTCCACCAAATGCGCGGCTCGCCTGCAGCATCGAATAAACGTTGCGCTGAGTCAACTGGAACTGCGCCATCCTGCATTCCCTGTATGATAAATATTGGTCTTGGGCTGATGCGCCCAATATCGTCCACCGGTCGAACTTCATTCACATTAACGCCAGTTCTCGCCTCGGCAAAGAAGCGAATCAGCGGTCGAAGAATCGGATATGGAATCCGAAGTGGAATCACATCTTCTAGCGTGGCAAAACTGCTATCAGCAATCACCGCTCGATTTGCGGATGACGTGCCGCGGCGCGGATCATCGTTGCCGCGCCCATCGAGCCGCCCCATCCGCCAACGTGTTCAACGCCGGGTTGTGCAAGCGCGTAATCCAACGCGGCTTTGATATCCCGGACTTCATAATATCCAATGGATGTAAAATTCCCGCCGCTTTTTCCGTGTGAGCGGAAATCCCAGGCCAGCACGCCGTATCCGTGACGCACAAACAAAGCATAAATATCCTCAGGAATTGGACAAAGTG
>JAJYOO010000041.1 GCA_021796155.1 Chloroflexota bacterium | reverse complement strand
AAGATCGTTGCAGGCGCGGCGCTGGACGCGGGTGCGGACGCACAAATCGTCGAGCGGCTTTCGCAGTCGCCAGATCATTCCGTTGCGCTCAATTTTCCTGAGGGCACGTATCTCAAAGGGCTGATTTGTTTGAAGAGATAAGAATCCTGTCATTGCGAGCGCGTTAGCGAGCGTGGCAATCCCCATGTTCGCAAAAAGATTGCCTTGGGCGATCCTTAGACTTCGCTGCGCTTCGCTCAGAACGCCATCGAAACGACATCTCTACGCGTTTCCAAATTCTCTCAAAAACACTTCGGCGACTTGTGGATCGAAATGTTTTCCAGATTGCTCGCGGACATATAGCAGCGCTTCTTCCTTGCTCCATGCTTTGCGATAAGGTCGGTCACTGGTCACCGCATCCCAGACATCTATCACCGCGAATATCCTGGCGGATAACGGAATCTGTTCGCCTTTCAGTCCGCGCGGGTAACCGGTGCCATCCCATTTTTCGTGATGGCAATATGGAATGTCCAGCGCGCGTCGCAGGTATGCAACGGAATTGAGCATGTCATACGCAAACTGTGGATGCATTCTCATGACCTTCCATTCTTCATCGGTCAGCTTATCGGGTTTTAGCAAAATGTGATCGGGCACGCCGATCTTGCCAATATCGTGCAGGAGCGCACCGCGCCGGATGTGGACCAGTTCTTCATCATCGAATTTCATAGCCTTCGCCAACTCGACGGCCATTTTGGTCACGCGCTGAGTGTGGCCCTCTGTTTCCTTATCGCGCAAGTCCATCGCCTGCGACCAGCCTTCGATGGTGGCATCATATGCGACGGCCAATTCCATGTTGGCGCGCTGGAGGCCTTCAAACATTTGCGTACTGTCTACTGCAATGGCGGCCTGGCCCGCCAATGTCTCGAAGAAATTGTTCCAGAAAGGATCCGGTACAAAGTCCTTCCGGAAGAACATACTCAGAACGCCTTTAACTTCCCCTTTGGAAATCAGCGGCACGAGATGTTGTGACTTGAAACCTTCCTCCGACCAGACTTTTGCCATGGCTGGTTGTACGGTGCCTAGTTCTGAAGTATCCGCGTGGATCATGCGCCGCTCCATGATGACCCGACCAGCGAATGAGTTGGTTAGTCTCAGCTCGGTCTGTTCCAACCCGCGGCCTCTGAATCCTTTTTCCGCGGCAACTTTCAAGTTTTGCTGATGCGGCTGCATCAAAAGAATGCTAGCTGCATCTGCGCCCAACTGATTCATTGCGTGATTCAAAAGGACATCCAAAGTAAAGCTCTGGTTGAAACTGCTTGAGATGGTCAGGTCAATGGCGTGCAGCGCCTGGAGTTGATTTATCTGCCGGACAGTCTCTTCGTGCAGGCGCGCGTTTTCGAGCGCGATGGCAGCCTGGTTTGCCAATGTGGCCGTGAGACGTTCGTCCGCTTCGCTGAACGCATCCGATGTTTCGCTTTCGATGCTGATGATGCCTACCAGACGGTCCCCGGCTTGAAGAGGCACATAAAGGCCGGATTTCAGGCCGGGAAAAATCTCAAGATAACGGGGATCGCTCGACACGTCCCCGACGCGGACGATTCGGCGGTGTTGTGCCGCCCAACCTGTCAACCCATTCCCGGCTTTCACGATCATGGATTTAAGACGTCCTTCGATTTCATGGCGTTCTCTTTCGCCCATATTTCTTGGCAGGTTAAAAGCCAGCAATTCCAGCATTTCGTTTTCCGGGTGATACAGCCGGATCGCTGTGTGATGCCAATCTAATTTTGTGCCTATTACAGAAATGATTTTTTGGGCGATCTCTTTTGGATTCAAAAGCTGGTTGAGCAACAGGCCGCTTTGATAAAGCATTTCCAATTCTGCGAGATTTTGGCGAATAGCATTTTCGGTTTGTTTACGTTCGGTGATGTCATAAATGATGCCTTGGACTGAAATCAAACTGCCAGCTTCGTTGCGGATGACGTTTGCCTTATCCTGGACCCAAACCAATCGTCCATCTTTGGCGTGGAGCCGGTATTCGATCTCGAATGGTTCGCCGCTTCGTAACAGGCGGCGATATTTGGCGACGACTCGCTCGCGGTCCTCCGTATGGATTTGTCCGCTCCATAGATCAACGCCGCCCGCGATCCATTCCTGAGGCTTGAATCCAAGCAAGGTTTCAATTTGAGGACCGACGAATTGAATCCGGCCTGATGGATCATCCGTGTAGACGACCGCCGGAATCTGATTAACCAGGCTGCGATAGCGCTTCTCACTCTGTTGGAGCAAATCCTGCGCCTGCTTGCGTTCGGTAATATCGCGGACAATCGCAAGGTTGGTTATTCCCCTGGAAGTTTCGATGGTTGAAAGAGATACTTCACATGGAAATTCTTCGCCGTTGGCGCGCACACCTACCACAGGATTCCTCATTACTCCTGAAACTTGGTTATCGGGTACTTGGTTGAAGTCATTAACGTACTTCTGGTGCATCGCGCGAAATCGTTGTGGTATCAGGTGTTCCAAAGGTTTTCCTATGATTTCATCCGCAGGCCAACCGAACATTCTTTCCGCTGCCACATTGAACAGGCTAATATTATGGTCGGAATCAGTGGTTATCATGGCATCCACTGACAGGTTATAAACATTCTTGAGGTGCTCTTCACTTTCCCTTAGCTCTAATTCTGCCTTTCTGCGGTCGGTAACATCGTGGTAGTTGATTACAATGGCTTGGACGCTCGGCTCGTTCAGAAGATTCGTCACAACCGCATCAACCCAGCGCCAGGAACCATCGCGATGCTTCAAGCGAAAGGAATCGCGATCTTGTGCTCCCGGTGCTGCGGCCAGTTTCGCAAATCGTTCCTGGACCCAGCCCAGGTCATCCGGGTGAACGATCTCCAGAATGTTCCGATTCACAAACGCGTTCTCCGCATAGCCTAACATGTTAGTTGCGGATGGGCTTTCCCACAACAATGTTCCATCCACTGCAAGCAGGGATATGAAGTCCACGCCATTTTCTATTAGCGCGCGGAAGCGCTTCTCACGATTTGCCAGTTCTTCCTCCGCCCGTTTGCGTTCAGTAACGTCGCGGGCGACCACGAATATGATGTCTTTGCCTCCGTGCTGGATCTTGCTGGCATTAATATCAACATAGAGCTGTGTTCCATCCTTGCGTTTCCAGACGCGATCACCAATGGCGACTCCGCCAGACTTAAGCGCCTTCGCAAAGAAATCATTCACACTGTCCCGGTCGTGTGTGATGAAGTCATAGGGTTTTAGATCCTTGACATCATCAGCTGTATAACCCGTCAATCTAAGGAATGCAGAATTGCATTCGGTGATCTGATGGGTTTCAGGGTTAAAAAGATAGATGGCTTCGATTGAATGTTGGAGGAGGTTGCGATATTTTGCTTCGCTCTCCCGCAAGCTTTTTTCTGCCTGCCTGCGTTCCCGCCGAATTTCAGCTTCCCCGAGCTCGCGCTCGATAACAGGCCCCAAACGTGTTAGGTTATCTTTGAGCATGAAATCATGCGCGCCTGCTTTCATAACAGCCACCGCCGTCTCTTCGCCGATGGTGCCGGAGAGGATGATGAACGGCAAATCCTTCCCTGTGGCTTTCAATACTTCCAGTGCTTGTGGTGCGTTGAAGGATGGCAGGGAATAATCGCAGATGATCAAGTCCCAATCCTTGTCTGCGAGCGCGGCACGCATTGCGTCCGAAGTTTCGACGCGCCGGGCCTCGACTTCATATCCAATGCGTTTCAATTCCCTCAGAATGAGAGCGACGTCATCTTCAGAGTCTTCTACAAAAAGAACGCGTAATTGCATGGGTAATCTCCGCTTTATTTGGGGGGAACCTCATTCAGTATCAGCCAGTAGAGACCGAGTTGATGCGCTGCCTCGACAAATTGATTGAAGTCCACGGGTTTGCGAACATAGGAATTGGCGCCGTTCTTATAACTTTGGACCATATCCTGCTCCTCCTTCGAGGAAGTAAGGATCACGACCGGCAGCAGGGCTGTGCGTGAATCCGCCCGAATGCGGCGCAGCACTTCGAGACCGTCCATCTTTGGCAGTTTCAAATCCAGCAATGTTACTTGAGGCAAATCCTTCGGGTCGCGGTCCGCATAGGCACCTGTGCAAAACAGGAAGTCCAGGGCTTCGGCGCCATCATGCGCGACCACAACCTTGTTACGGATGTTATTTTTCTTCAAAGCGCGGATGGTCAAAGCCTCGTCATCCGGATTATCTTCCACCAGTAAGATCATTTTTTCCTCCATGACTCTTCTCCTCGTTCAAAACGTGAAATAGAATGTGGCGCCCTCGTTGACTTTTCCCTCGGCCCAAATTTTTCCGCCATGCCGGTTGATGATGCGCTGCACGGTGGCAAGACCAATGCCCGTGCCCGGAAAGTCATTTAGACTGTGGAGTCGCTGGAACGCTCCGAATAATTTGCCAGCATATGTCATGTCGAAACCCGCACCGTTGTCACGTATGAAAAATGTACCTCCCTGGTCCCCTTGGGACCCTCCCCCAAAATTCAGAGAATTTGGGGGGAGATGGAGGGGAGCTAGCAACCCAAATTCGATTCGGGCTTGTTCGCGCTTCGATGTAAATTTCCAGGCATTGCCCAACAGGTTTTCCAGCATGATCTCTAAAAGATGCGGATCGCCATTTGCAAAGAGTCCCGGTTCGATGGAAAAAGTAACCTGACGTTCAGGTTGCATTTGCCGGAGTCCATCGCAGACGCGTTCGGCCACGTTGCTTAGGTCAACCTGCTGGATTTCCAGCGGCGCACGCGTCACACGTGAAAGGTTGAGCATGTCGTCAATCAACTGCGCCATACGCTGAGCGGAAGCGCGCACGCGCCGTAGATAATCCTGTCCCTCAGACGGCAATTGATCATGATAATCTTCGAGCAATGCCTGGCTGAAACCGTCAATCGCACGTAAGGGAGCGCGCAGATCATGCGAAACAGAGTAGGAGAAAGCTTCCAGTTCTTTGTTCGCCGCTTCAAGGGCTGCTGTACGCTGGGCAACACGTTCCTCTAGCTCCATATTCAACTTTAGTATTTCCATCTCAGCGCGTCTGCGGTCAGTGATGTCCATGGAAAGGATAAAGATTCCCTCAGGCACAGGCTGGATACTCAATTTGAACCATCTGCTATCTCCATCGGGATAGACGAATTCATTGTCCATTTGCTGGGATATTTGTTCCTTTATACACCGCTGAAGGGCAGTAAACAGCGCCGTAGTTTCGATCCCCGGATAGACTTCCATCATGGTGCGGCCAAGCAGGTTCTCTTTTGGCTGGCGGCCTTGTTCTGCAGCCGTGTCGTTGAGATACAAGTAGCGCCAATCATTGCTGATGATCTGTGCGCCTTCCAACATTGCGTCCAGCGTGCTTCGATACCGTTCTTCACTTTGACGTAAAGCTTCTTCCGCGTGTTTACGTTCGGTGATATCGCGGCCAATGGATGATGCTCCGATAATCCTTCCAGTTTGATCTTGAATGGGAGAGGCGGTCAGGGAAATGTCCACATGATGACCATCTCTGGCAACCCGCTGTGTCTCATAATGTTCAACACGCTCGCCGTTTATGATTTTTTCCATGATGGTCTGCAATTCATCGGACTTGTCGGGGGGGTATGTAATTAAAACAGATTCACCGATTATTTCCCGCGCAGGGTAACCATACATTCTTTCCGCCGCCGGATTCCAACTGCGGACGATCCCGTTTAAATCCTTGCCAATAATGGCATCGTTGGCTGATTCAACGATGGAAGCAAACAACTGCGATTCTTCTTCAGCGTGTTTGCGTTCGGTGATGTCGCGCAAGATCACAGTCAGAAGTTTTTGTCCGCCGACTTTGACTTGCGATATGGAGGCTTCAATAGGAAACTCTTCACCGTCCGTGCGCAGGCCGCTCAAAGGATTCAGTTTTCCCATTGAGCGTGATGTCACCCCCGTCTCGGCAAAAGCGCTCACGTATGTCTTGTGGGCGGCGCGGAATCGTTCCGGGATGAAATGTTCCAGCGGTCTGCCTATGGCTTTATTGGCGGAACATCGGAACATCTTCTCGGCTGCTGCGTTGAACATTACGATCCGCTGTTCGGAATCAATGGAGATGATGGCGTCCATAGCCGAGGCAATGATGCCTGCCAGACGCTCCTCGCTATCACGCAGCGCCTGTTCCGCGCGCTTGCGATCGGTAATATCTTCAGCCATCACCAGCGCGGCATCGCGACCATCGAATTTCAGCATGTGCGACGTGATTTCCACGTCAATCACGCGGCCATCTTTGGCGCGATGCCGCCACTCGCCGGAGTGCTGAAGTTCCGGGCGCGCCCGCTCCACGTCCGCGATGAGGCGGTTCACATCCTCCTCCGGGCGAATATCCTTGATTGTCATCCGCTTAAATTCAGCGCGCGTATACCCATACTTTTCCACAGCCGCATCGTTGACTGCGAGAAAAGCCAGCGATTCCAGTTCATAGACCCACATGGGACTGGGATGATTTTCAAAAAGGAAGCCAACGTCCGTATGACGCTTTTGGGATGTCTTCTTTGTTGCCTTGACGGTTTTCCGCGATGTTTTCCTTATAGAGGCTCTTGAGGCCATTGGCTACTCCTTTGGCTGGCGGACTACTTCCCTCGACATGCCAGCCCACTACCAATAAAGAGGCTTTGGTTCATAAGGTTGTCTAGCTTTCGATGGTTATACTATTATCCTTGTCGAGGCATGTCAAGGTTTTCTTTAAAGATATTGCCTTTCAGATCAGTTACGAAGTGAAACTTTTCACGCGGTCATACGGAATTTTTCAGGGCTATCCGTCGTCTTATAATTACATCGTAACCACTCGGAGGAAAATATGCAACACTATAAGTATCTGATCATCGGCAGCGGCATGACCGCCGACGCGGCGGTGCGCGGCATCCGCGAACTCGACCCGAATGTTTCAATAGGCATGATCGGCGACGAGACTGACATGCCGTATGCCCGCCCGCCCCTCAGCAAGGGGATGTGGAAGGGCCGTCCGTTTGAGAAAGTTTGGCGCGGCACCGATCAACTCAATGTTCACTTTCATCTTGGCCGTCACGTGACCAAACTCGATCCTGCGTCCAGACGCCTGCACGACGATCACGGCGACGAATACACCTATGATAAACTTTTGCTTGCCACCGGTGGATCGCCGATCCGTTTATCGTTCGGCGCTGAAGAAATCATTTATTTCCGTACGCTGCAGGATTATCAGCGCCTGCGTACGTTGGCAGAGAAGGGAAAAAGCTTCCTCGTTATCGGCGGTGGATTCATCGGAACTGAAATTGCCGCTGCGCTTTCGATGCAGGGCAAACAGGTGAGCATGGCCTTTCTGGAAAATTCCATCGGCGAGAACATCTACCCGCCTGATCTCTCACAATTCATAACAAATTTTTATCGCAAGAAAGGTGTGGATGTCGTACCCGCAGACGCGGCAGACAGTCTCGAGAAATCGGGCGACCGCTTCATTGTCCGGACCCGACGCGGGCGCACGTTTGAAGTGGATGGCGTGGTGGCCGGGCTGGGACTCCGTCCGAACGTGGAGCTTGCGAATTCCGCAGGTCTGAACGTCGCGAACGGCGTCGTCGTGGATGATCATCTGCGAACGTCGGTCCCCAATATTTTCGCGGCAGGTGATGTTGCGATGTTCCCGCATTATGCACTTGGAAAAGCCGTCCGCGTGGAGCACGAAGATAACGCGCTGATGATGGGGAAGCAAGCCGGACGCAATATGGCCGGCGCGGACGAAGCCTACACTCACACGCCGCTTTTTTATTCAGATATGTTCGAGCTTGGATATGAAGCAGTAGGGGAGTTGAGCAGCAAAATGGAAACGTTTGCCGATTGGCAAGAGCCGTTCCAAAAGGGCGTTATTTATTATTTGGATAATGGCCGTGTGCGCGGCGTGTTGTTGTGGAATGTGTGGGAAAAAACCAATGATGCCGCGGCGTTGATGCAGGGGCCTGGGCCATTCAACGCAGAGAATCTGAGAGGACGAATAACCGATAAAAAATAATGGCGGCTCAGCCGCCATTATTTTTTCTTTTCATCTTCGCCTAGCGATGCGATGGCTCTCAACAAACCGAAGATCATCACACCGAGTTTGATCCCGTCCCCGGCGGTGATTGCAGTTTCGCTTTCATTTTTTTCTGCGCGGCGGTTGATCAATGAAGCTGCAACCAAACCGGTTATCGCACCGATCAACGCTCCGATAAGCAACGTCCTGCCTTTGTTTTCCATAATGGCAATTATCCTTTCCTGAGCTGCGCCAGATAATTTCTGATCAATGTTGAAAGTTCCTGAAGAATAAGCACAGGCCTGCGAGCGAACTCCGCAAAACGGTTTACGATGCTTTGCACGCGGTACACAAATCGTTGCGCTTGATATGTGTAGGGTGGAATGATCGGCGTGACGTAAGAAACCAGATAAATGAGTCCGACCAGAACCAGAAGCAGAATCAATCCCACTACAATGACAGGTAGAACCAGCCAAATTTCTGAGATGGCCGCCCAGCGGCTCACGTCGCCGTTACCGCGAAAGGTTGCAACGCTGGTCAGCACGATGACCGCGATAAAAATCAGGACTGCAATCAGAAGCGGCAGAAGAATCTGTGTCCACAGTTGTTTGCGATGCAGTTGATAAGATGGGTGATCCTCGGTACGGAGGGGCAGGAGGGATGATTTCATTGATTGTATTGTAGCATAAATGGGTAGGGACACAGCGGCGCTTTGCGTGCTGCGCGAGCTGTGTCCCTACGATTGAATTGTTTTAGGCCCGACCAAGGCCGTATTATCTTCGATTTCTCAAGAAGGTCGGGATGTCCAAATCGTCAGTGTTGATGGTTGGCGGAGGTGTGGTCGGTCTGGATTCAGTATTCGATTTCAAGTCGGCGTTGACGCTGACTGATTCAGTCGGGCGTATGAACGGCATCGGCGTGGATGAGCCAACAGAATGGGGAGCCGGCCGCTCGGTCCGCGTGGTGAGGCGTTCAAGTGCGCGTCGCGGCACACCGCTTCGTTCAAAGCCGGTCGCAATGACCGTCACGCGGATTTCGTCGCCCATATCCGGATCAATGACCGCGCCGAAGATCATGTTGACATCCGGGTGCGCCGTCTCGCGGATGATGGCCGCAGCCTGATTGACTTCAAACAGAGTCAGGTTCGAGCCGCCGGTCACATTGAACAACACACCGCGCGCGCCATCAATTGTGATGTCGAGCAATTGACTCGAAATGGCTTGCTCGGCGGCGGTCTTGGCGCGATCATCACCAGAGCCGCGTCCAACTGCCATCAATGCCGCGCCGCCTTCGGACATGATTGCTTTGACATCCGCAAAGTCGAGGTTGATCAAACCGGGCACGGTGATGAGTTCTGAAATACCTTGAATGCCTTGTCGCAATACATCGTCTGCCATGCGGAAAGCATCCTGCAGGCTGGACTTTTTGTCGGCGATCTGAAGCAGGCGATCATTCGGAATGGAGATGAGAGTGTGTGCGTGTTCCTTCATCTTCGAGATGCCCGATTCGGCGGCCTGCGCGCGACGTCCGCCTTCGAAGGTGAACGGACGAGTCACAACGCCGATGGTCAACGCGCCGCATTCTTTCGCGACTTGCGAAACGATGGGAGCTGCGCCGGTTCCAGTGCCGCCGCCCATGCCCGCGGTGACGAAGACCATGTCCGCGCCTTTGAGCACGTTATAAAGTTCATCGGACGATTCTTCCGCGGCCTTGCGTCCGATTTCGGGATCGCCGCCCGCGCCAAGTCCGCGTGTGAGCTTGTCGCCGAGTCGAACGCGGATGGGTGCGCGTGAGAGGGTGAGGGCTTGCGCGTCAGTGTTTGTAGCGATAAATTCGACGCCCTCAATGCCTTCTTCAATCATGCGATTGACGGCATTCTGTCCACCGCCACCCACACCGATCACTTTGATGCGGGCGAAGGTTTCAACGGGTTGATGCTTTTTGGTCGGGTCCATTTGTTCCTCCATGAGTCAAATACAATTACGGCCTGTGTTATTTCCTGGAGAACATGGGCGAAATTTTAACACCATGTCCTTTATTTGAGGAGGTTTGCGAGCCACGAGTTATCCACAGGATGATTCGTATAACCTCTTCAATTGATTCCAAGATCATGACGATCTATCGCGCTGAGCGGAGTGATGCCGAAGGCGTCGCACAGTCGAAGCGTTCACAAAGGATGTCCCTCGACTGCGCTTCGTTCCGCTCGGAACGATCATCTACGGCAATAACCTCTTGATCCAATCTTTGATGTTTTCCAAATTCATATTCTTCTCTCCTTTCGAACGGCGAACCTTTCGTGACCTGCTTGGTGATAAATCATGTTCCTGCATTGCCAATGCCCAATGTAAAAGTCCAACGCTGGTCGCATACGCGGGTGAATTCAAACGATCCACGAGACCAACAAGATTCTCCGGCTGCGCGGTGCGGACCGGCATGTTCAACACTTCATTTGCAACGCGTTTGATTCCAGGTAATGCGCTTGTGCCGCCGGTCAAAACCATGCCCGCGGGAAGCAGACCATCATAACCAGAGCGTTTGATTTCCTGCATAATCAATGAAAACATTTCGGCTGTGCGCGCTTCGATAATGTGCGCCAAATCCTGACGGTTGATCCGCACTGGGTAATCTTCTCCGAATGGGCGGATGCTGAAATATTCTTCCGCGCCGATTTCTGCACGCACGGCATGTCCTTGTTGTTTCTTCACTTCTTCGGCCTGCGTGACAGGCAATCGCAATCCGTGTGCAATATCTTGTGTGATATGGTTCCCGCCGACGGCCAATACCATCGTGTGCCAAACATTTCCATCCACATAAATTGCCAAATCCGTTGTCCCGCCGCCGATGTCGCAGACGGCCACGCCCATTTGTCGTTCCTGTTCTGTCAAAACAACTTCTGCAGATGCAAGTGGATTCAATACAAAGTTTTGAATCTCAACACCTGCCGCGCTCACGCATTGACGCAAGTTGTCTGCTGTCGCAGCCGCGGCGGTGATGATATGTGCTTCGACTTCTAGACGATAGCCATGCATTCCAATCGGCTGGCGAATGCCTTCCTGTCCATCAACTGTGAATCCGCGTTGAATCACATGAATAATTTCCCGGTCATGCGGAATGGCAACAGCACGCGCTTGATCCAACGCGCGCATCAGATCCGAGCCATCAATCACGCCGCCGGGAATGGCGACCGCGCCGCGGCTATTCACCGATGAAACATGCGCGCCCGCCAAACTCACTAGTGCGGATGTGATTTCGAGTCCGGATGTCTGCTCGGCGCGTTCGACCGAATGTGTAATGGCTTGTGTCGCCGCAGCCAAATCCACGATCACGCCTTTGCGGATTCCCTCCGATGGCTCGATGCCAACGCCGATGATGCGGACGGTCT
>JAJYOO010000457.1 GCA_021796155.1 Chloroflexota bacterium | reverse complement strand
CATCATTCGACCAGTTGCTTTCCGTGTTGAAACAAATGTAAAATATTCTTTGGGCGGTCAATTCATTGGCCGCCCGTTTTTGTAAAAGGAGAAGAGACATGGCATGGGAACGGAAAGTCAGCCGCACGATACGCGTGCGTAACGATCAAAAGCCCGGACTATTGGCGCATTTGCTGAGTTCGATCGCAGAAATGGGCGGCACGGTTGGCGATATCCAACTGCTGAACGAAACCTCGCGCTCGGTCATTCGAGACATTACCATTTATGGCGATGACGCCGCGCATGTCGAGAAAATCGTCAAAGCGATGGGCGCAAATCCTGGAACAAAAATCCTCGAAGTCCGCGACGAAGTTTTGGAATTACATCAAAAAGGAAAGATTGCCATCCGCTCACGTTATGTCATCGACTCGATGGCGACATTGCGCCGCGTTTACACGCCCGGTGTGGCAGAAGTCTGTTTGAAGATTGCAAACGATCCATCGCTGGCGCGGCTTTATACCAGCACGAGTCACATGATTGCCATCGTCACGGATGGCACCGCAGTTTTGGGATTAGGCGATATTGGTCCGCTGGCGGCCATGCCGGTGATGGAAGGCAAAGCCATGTTGATGGAATCACTGGTTGGGCTTTCAGGCGTACCCATTTTATTGAATACAAAAGACCCGGATGAAATTGTCGCGGCGGTGGCTTCCATTTCTCCAACGTTTGCAGCGATCCAACTTGAAGATATTTCTGCGCCGCGCTGTTTTGAAATCGAAGAACGTTTGCAGAAGATGCTCGATAAGCCGGTGATGCATGATGACCAGCATGGAACGGCAGTTGTCAGCGTTGCCGCATTGACGAATGCATGCCGTCAAACAAATACCGATATCAAGAAGGCAACGATTGGTCAGATCGGTTTGGGCGCGGCGGGAAACGCCATCGCGCGCATGTTGATGAAGCTGACCGGCAACCCGGTCTATGGCGCGGATTTATCGTCGGATGCGATCAAGCGTCTCGAAGCCGCGGGCGGCAAGGGGTCCAGTTTGAACGAACTGATGGCGAAGTGCGATATTGTGATCGCAACGACCGGCGCATCCGGCCTGATCAAGCCGACAATGGTCCGCAGCGGACAAATCATTCTGGCGCTGTCGAATCCAAATCCGGAAATTGATCCGGATGTCGCCATGGAGCACGGCGCGGCTTTTGCGGCTGATGGGAAGATGGTCAATAATGTTTTGGGCTTCCCCGGAATCTTTCGCGGCACGGTGGACGCAAACGCGCCGCGCATCACGCATGAGATGTTATTCGCCGCGGCCCAAACGATTGCAGATATGACGCCGCCCGGCGAGTTGGTTCCAAATCCGCTCGATAAGACAGTGCATCGCGCCGTTGCGCGTGCCGTGGCAATGACGGCCATGGAGCAAGGAATTGCCCGTGCGGAATATGTGCCTTACACCGAAGAATAAATTTTTACGAACAACAAAAACGGGACGATTATCGAATCGTCCCATTTTTTTTATTTGTAGTTGCGATCTTAATTTTGTCTGTTTTTTGCGATCAATTCTTTCAGCGTCGTTCCAAGACGAGTGATACCTTCACGGATCGTATCCGGCGACGAATAAGAAAAGTTGAGACGCATGGTATTGTCGCCGCCACCACACGCATGGAAGGAAGCGCCCGGCACAAAAGCCACTTTCCGTTCGAGCGCGATTTTGAGAACCTCCGCTGCATCCATATGCTCAGGCATCATGCCCCACAGGAACATGCCGCCTTTCGGATGAGTCCAATTGACTTCAGGCGGGAACATTTCTTCCATCATTTCAAGCATTACGTCGCGGCGCTCTTTATAAACGGAGCGGATCACATTAACATGCTCATCAAGAAAGCCACCTTTGCCCACTTCGTAGGCCACATATTGAGTGAATGCAGCTGTATTCAAATCGGCAGCCTGTTTGGTCAGGACCAGTTTGCGGATAATCTTCTCCGGCGCAACGACCCATGCCAGACGAATCCCCGGCGCAAGCAATTTTGAGAATGTGCTGAGGTAGATGACATTGCCGCTGTACGTTCCGCCGTTCTTGCCGCGATATTGACTGTCCAATGTAACCAATGAAGGAATATGCTCGCCTTCATAGCGGAGTTGTCCATAAGGATCGTCTTCGATCAGCGGCACGCCGTATTTATCCGCGATTTCGATCAACTGTTTGCGGCGTTCGAGACTCAATGTCGCGCCGCTGGGATTCTGGAAGTTGGGCAGGACATAAATAAACTTTGGCCCAATGCGGAGCGCAGCTTCTAGTTCATCTACGATCATGCCATTCTCGTCCGTGCGGACAGGAATGTATTGTGCGCCGTATGCATTCCAGGCTTGCAGCGCGCCTAGATATGTCGGTGATTCGACAACGATATAGTCGCCGCGGTTGATGAAGAGACGCCCGATAAAGTCCAACGCTTGCTGCGAACCGGATGTGATGAGGATATTATCGGGAGAAACTTCCACGCTATAACGTGAAGTGTGACGCGCGATCATCTCGCGCAGAGGACGATAGCCTTCGGTGGTGCTGTATTGCAAAGCCTGCGCGCCGAAATGCTCGAGCACATAATTGCAGGCTTCTTGAAACTCTTTCACAGGAAATACTTCTGGTGCGGGCAACCCG
>JAJYOO010000456.1 GCA_021796155.1 Chloroflexota bacterium | reverse complement strand
TTACAAATGGGATGAGGTTTCGACGTATATTCATCATCCGCCGTATTTCCAGACTTTGACTTTGGATGTGCCTTCGGTCGGCGATATCAAAGGCGCTCGTGTCCTCGGACTTTTCGGTGACTCCATCACGACCGACCATATCTCGCCTGCGGGCAACATCGCCGCTGATTCTCCCGCCGGAAAATTTTTGCAAGAGCGCAGCATTCAACCGAAAGACTTTAACCAATATGGTACGCGGCGCGGCAATGACCTCGTGATGGCACGCGGCACATTTGCCAATATCCGCTTGAAGAATCTTTTGGTCGCGCCGAAGGAAGGCAACTGGACGAAACATTTCCCCGATGGCGCAGAGATGTCCATCTTCGATGCCGCGATGAAATATCAGAGCGAGGGCGCACCAGCGATTGTGATTGCGGGCAAGGAATATGGAACTGGCTCCAGCCGCGACTGGGCTGCGAAAGGGCCGAACCTGCAAGGCGTCCGCGCGGTGATCGCTGAATCATACGAAAGAATCCACCGCTCGAATCTAGTCGGCATGGGAATCCTGCCATTGACATTTATGAATGGTCAAAACGCAGAATCACTTGGCTTGAGAGGCGATGAAGTTTATGACATCACCGGCTTGAGCGACAAGATGACTCCCAAGAGCGTTGTCACGGTCAAAGCCAAGAAGTCTGATGGCAAAGTTGTGGAATTTAAAACCACTGCGTTGCTCAACACCGAAGTTGAAGTGGACTATTATCGCAACGGCGGCATTCTGCACACGGTGCTGAGAAACCTTGTTGCATAATTGAGCAGACGAAATATCTGAATGGACATGCGAATTCCCGACTCGAACGAGTCGGGAATTCGTTTTATTTTCGTATCAAAACATTGTAAAATTATGTTGGCGTCAGGGTGAACTTGAGTTTGCCAAATCACCTGTTAAATCTGTAAATAGTGGCGTGCCAATTCCGTGTTATCTTCGTCGCTCCAAAGGAGATTGCATGTACGCGAATTTTCTTTATAAATTATCTGTCCGGGTTATTCGGTTATATGCTCGCGTTATGCTCCGTCTTGATGTGCATTACCAGAGCGAACTGCCTTTCGGCCCGAAACTTTTTGCGGCCAATCATCCCAGCGCCACGGACCCATTCCTTCTGCCTTTGCTTTCATCAAAACATCTTGGCGTTTTGATCAGCGGGAATGCCTTTGCCATGCCTCTGTTCGGAGATTACCTTCATCACTGCGGACAGATTTGTGTGACTCAGGGCCAGGGTAAAGACGCGTTGGACAAAGCGCGTCAACGCCTCCAATCCGGACATTCGGTCGGCATCTTCCCCGAGGGGCTGGTCAGCCCTCGAAGCGGAGGCTGCCATCCGCCACGGACAGGTGCGGCGCGGCTCGCAATCAGCACAGGCGTGCCGGTCATCCCGGTCGGAATCTATTTGCCGCGCGAACGCAGCGTTTATCTTTCATCCAAATTGAGCGGCAAACACACCGCGACATATTGGTATCTGCGCGGACCTTACGGAATGACCATCGGCAAACCGATGCAATTTACGGGTGATGCTGAAAATCAAAATCTTGTCCAATTAGTGACGATGAAGATGATGGAAAAGATTCGCGAATTGGCTGATGAAAGCGAGCGCCGCCTCCGCATTGCACCTGCAGGAGCGCGCCTGCCTGCTGTTTAAGGCCTAATTACAAATTCATTTGGAAATGTAACGCAAACTCCCCGAAGATCTAAATTTCGGGGAGTTTATTATTGTGTAACGTGCGTTCTCTAGCGTCCGAATTTTTTAAAGATTTTACGAAGCAGGCGGTAGCGGCTCGCTTGGCGGCATCGGCGGAGTCGTGGGCGCAGCAGTGGGCTTATTGCGAAGCGTGAGGAAGC
Source organism: Chloroflexota bacterium (assembly GCA_021796155.1). The sequence continues at coordinate 768 of JAJYOO010000456.1, read as the reverse complement.
CCACCACGATTGGAATGGCAATGAAAATAAGAGACAGGCAAAGCATGACAAACCCGTAGCTGGCGGGCATCGTGCCAGTGCTCGTGACATCATTGAGAGTGGTGCTGTAAGGCATCGAGCCGGTGGCGCTGATTGCGCCAAAGATGCACAGGAAGATTCCCGGACATCCGCACAAAATGACGGACGCGATGGTTGCAATGATACCGGTAGTTTTCTTGTCCATGTTCAACATTCTCCTCTTGAGATGATTTGTTTCAGTATACAAACAAAAGAAACTGGATGCAAGTAAATCCTGCATCCAGTTTTGCACTTAACTTCCGAGTTGGCGCCGACTTTCTTGCCCGAGGTTTGCGCGATTTTATTTTGGACCATGGCGTCTCGGACTCGTCATTGCAGCGTTGGCAGAGATTGGGTTTGTCGTTTGCTCATCATAAAGCTGAAGATACCGATAATGATTGGGATAACCAACAACAAGATTCCAAAGCAAACGATTGTGATCACGCCAATCCAGCCTTCCTGCGGTGTTGATCCGGGATGTTGCTCAAAAAATCCCGGTGTGTTGAATCCGATTGCACCAAGCGCGGCAAAGCAAATTAATCCGAGTCCGGGCAGCCCGCAAAGAAGCACACTGGCGACGGTGAGAATGATGGCGGTTGTACGACTCATAATGCCTCCTGTCTTCCGCTAGTATACACTAACGAAGCTTCGCCTCAAACCGACGAGTGAGGGAGTCTGTCAGTCATAATTGAGTCCCTATCCAAGAGGCGG
>JAJYOO010000455.1 GCA_021796155.1 Chloroflexota bacterium | reverse complement strand
CGGAGATTGGCATTAGGCGCAGAAATTGATACACCCTGCGGAGAGGTGCTGGCTTTTTCCGCGCATCTCGGTTTGCTTCGCCGGGAGAACGCACGTCAACTGTATGAATTACATCTCTGGGTTGATCAAATCAGTGCGGGACGATCCGCCATTATCGCGGGGGATTTCAATGCGCCGGAACATACCCGTCAAATAAAATCCATCCGTTCTTACTGGCAGGATACATTCCGCGAGATTCACCAGCACGGCGCTGCAGCGACACATGAGATCCGCTGGCCGTGGGGCGGCGTGATTCTGAGCCATCGCCTGGATTACATCTTCCTGCAGCCCGGACAGCCGGCTTGGCAGGTGATCGACGTCAGCCACGTGGATTCGCCCAAAGGCCCGCACTCGGATCATCGTGCCGTGCTGGCTCGCCTTTCACCGGCACATTTGGTTGTGTAATTTACCTGAGCTAATCGTTATCATTAAGCGGGAAACGCTCTTTTCATCTCCCTGTCATCTGGCTATGCTACCATTTTGCCATTAGCCAGAGGAAACCTATGCCGAGAAGCAGATCAAATTCCACATTTAATTTTAGCCAGGGGATCAAGAAATTTTTCCTGTCTGCGTTCGTGGTGTTCGCGTTCGTCGCGTACGCCATCCATGAACGACTGACAAGCTCGAATGGCGGCCTCGCTTCCGCTTCAGCCGCGCCCGCTTCGGGGTCAGGGCAGAGCGCATCGGATCCGGCATCGAATGCGTCCGCGTCGAATTCATCGGCGCAGCAGGTTCCCGCGTCCAATTTATCATCGTCGAGTCAGGTCAGCTATAAGAACGGGACGTATAGCGGGCCGGATGTCAACGTATTTTATGGACTTGTAAAAGTGCAGGCAACGATTCAGAACGGGAAGCTTTCCAGCGTTCAATTCCTGGATTATCCGAGCGACCGCCGTACGTCACAGCAAATCAATTCGATTGCGATGCCGTATCTTCAACAGGAAGCGATACAGGCGCAATCTGCCAACGTGGACATTATTTCGGGCGCCACGCTGACCAGCGAAGGATTCCAGATGTCGCTGCAATCGGCGCTTGCGAGCGCTCATTAGTGAGCGCTCGTTAATCTCGTGAAGCAGACGCGAATTCTGATGGGCATGCCAGTGACGCTGGAAGTCGTAGATGCGGGGGCGAGCGAGCCGCTCTTTGATGAAGTGTTCGATTACTTCGTCTACGTGGACGAAAAGTTCAGCACGTATAAAAACCAATCTGAAATCTCGCGCATCAACCGCGGCGAGATAAAGTTCGATGATGCCAGCGAAGATATGAAAATGATTTTCGGCCTGGCTGAACAAACCCGGCAAGAGTCGAACGGATATTTCGATGTTCATCACAATGGAATCATTGACCCGTCCGGCATTGTCAAAGGCTGGGCGATCTATAACGCCGCTGAAATTTTGCGTAAAATGGGTTTCGTGAATTTTTATGTGGACGCGGGCGGTGATATTCAAGCTAGCGGAAAAAATGACCGGGGCGAGAAGTGGCGCGTCGGCATCCGCAACCCGTTCAACATGGATGAGATTGTCAAGATTCTTTCAGTGACGGACTGCGGCGTGGCGACATCCGGCACGTACGTGCGCGGACAGCACATCTACAATCCGAAGAATGACGGCGAAGATATCACCGAGATTTTGAGTCTGACCGTGATTGGGCCGGATGTTTACGAAGCGGATCGCTTCGCCACTGCCGCGTTTGCGATGGGCCGCGATGGAATTGACTTCATCGAATTCCTGCCCGGCTTCGAAGGTTACATGATTGATAAGGATAAACAGGCAACTTACACCACTGGCTTTGCGAGGTATGTTCTGAATGCTTAAAACCATTGACAACCTGCTCAACCGCGTCACGATGTACCGGCTGGTGCTGTATTATTTGATTTTTCTTGTCGTTGTCGCGTTCCTTTTGAGTGTTGCAAATGTATTTTCATTTGACCCGTTCGCGCTCCTGTTGACGATTGCATTCCTGCTAATCGTCTCGGCGATTGCGAACCGTATCTTTTCCCGGACTTTTGGCGTGCCGGCCAACGTGGAGTCGGTCTACATCACGGCTTTGATCCTGGCGCTCATCATCACGCCGCTCCATTCGTGGAGCGACTTATGGTTTTTGTTTTGGGCCGCGGTCTTGTCCATGGCATCCAAGTACATCCTCGCGATCAAGGGGAAACATTTGTTTAATCCCGCGGCCTTCGCTGTTGCGGTGACATATTACGCGATCAATCAGTCCGCTAGTTGGTGGGTGGGTTCCGGCCCGATGCTGTTCTTTGTTGTCGTGGGAGGTTTGCTGGTTGTCCGCAAGCTGGGGGCGCTTTGACATGGTGCTGAGTTTTCTGCTTGCGGGCGTTGCCACCATTTGGGTTTCCAGCTTGTTCACTGGAAATAATTTCATCTCTGCCTTGCAAAATGCCATGCTCTATTCGCCATTGTTCTTTTTCGCATTCATCATCCTGACCGAACCGCTGACGACTCCGCCGACGCGCAAACTGCGGATGTATTACGGTGCGCTGGTCGGTTTCCTTTTCACGCCGCAATTCCATTTGGGCGCGTTGTTCATCACGCCGGAAGTTGCCATTTTGCTGGGGAATATTTTCTCTTACATCGTCAGTCCCAAAG
>JAJYOO010000454.1 GCA_021796155.1 Chloroflexota bacterium | reverse complement strand
TCCACTTATTTTCTTCTTCATTGATTCACTCATATGGTGGATTGATTGGGAGTTATTATAGCATGAGCGAAAACGAAACGAATGACTTGTCACTTGCAGTTCAACTGGAAGGATTGCTGTTTGTCGCGGCGGAACCTGTAACACCCGCACACCTAGCCGAAGCGTTGGATGTCGCGCCTTCGATGATTGAGGCCGCGCTGATCGAATTAGACGTTTCGCTCCAGACCCGCGGCCTGCGACTCCAACGACATGCCGGGCGCGTGCAATTGACAACTGCACCGCAGCTCGCGGCGACGATTGAGCGGTTCCTCGGCCTCGAAGCGACGACTCACCTCAGCCGCGCCGCGCTCGAGACGCTGGCGATCATCGCGTATCAACAGCCGGTGACGCGTCCGCAGATTGACTCGATCCGCGGCGTCAACTCCGACAGCATGTTGAAGAGTCTTTTGAATAAAGGTCTGATCTTTGAATCAGGTCGAACCGAGGGGCCAGGCAGGCCGATCCTTTATTCCACATCACCTGAATTTTTACAGCACTTTGGAATCAATTCGATTATGGAATTGCCGCCGCTGGAAATTGCGGAAGCAGGTAATAATCATGATGAGATGTTGAAAGGATAAATTTAGTTTAGCCACAACAGACACAATGCAACACGAGGGAAAACGCGGCGTAATCATGCCGTGTTTTTAAATTTTGAATAATTTGCTCAACTAGGTGTTATACAGCCGCTGTGCGAATCTATCATTTCCGCGATGTAGTGAATTCCCATTTCTCTAACGCATGCCCTTCGTTGAGACGCTGTGTTAATCTGTATCCATCCCATGCTGCGGCAATGGCAATAATGAACCAGAAAATAAGTGGACAAAAGGCCAAAGCGCCGACCAAGGTCATGGCTTGGCCGCCTTGGGCCATCATAAGCATTAGACAGCATACTACAAGGCCAAAGACGACTCCGCCCGCGATGAAAACTGCTCCCTTAGCCATTTGCCCAATGTAAAGATAGCCTCCGCCTCCGGTGAATAGATTCAAGAGTGCCGTCAGGATCGGTTCTTTTTCTTTTTGTGATTCAGACATGACAACCTCCTTGTCCAAATAAGGGATCAAACTTATTGTTTGAATGCCCCCATTAGAATCTAGATTTGAATAATGTGATTGTGGTGTTCTAGCTGATAAAATCAGTGTATTGAGTTCTGTTTTGCCTTTCAAGTAACATTTGTCATCAAGGTAATCTTCTGGTTGCTTAAGGAAAAACCATGTCCGAACGTCTCCAAAAACTTTTAGCTCAAGCCGGGTACGGTTCGCGCCGTGCCTGCGAGGAATTCATCACTGCCGGGCGTGTACGCGTCAATGGACAAATTGCCATTCTCGGTCAAAAAGCCGACCTATCAGCAGATAAAGTCACGCTGGACGGCAAGGCTTTGTCCGCGCCGGAAAAGTTGATGTACATTGCGTTGTACAAACCGCGCAATGTGATTTCTTCTGTGGATGATGAAATCGGTCGCAAGACCGTTCGTGATTTGATTCCCGAAACCGGACATCTTTATCCTGTCGGTCGTTTGGACTGGGATAGCGAAGGTTTGGTCTTGATGACCAACGACGGCGATTTGACCAACAAACTTACGCATCCGCGTTATGGACACCAAAAGGAATACAAAGTTTTGGTTGCGCGTCGTCCCGAACAGGAACAAATTGAAGCTTGGCGGCGCGGTGTGATGCTTGAAGAATATAAAACCGCGCCCGCTGATGTTTTTGTCGAATCAAGCGCGGGCAAAGGCGCGTGGTTGAGAGTCACAATGGGAGAGGGACGCAAACGTCAAATCCGCGAGATCGGCAAAGCATTGGGATTGCCAGTGGTTCGCATTGTCCGCATCCGCATCGGGACTTTGCGCTTGGGGACTCTCAAACCTGGTGAATGGCGTTATCTGAAGACAAACGAAATCACCGAACTGAAAGGCGAGAAGTCCATCGCGGCGGAAGTTTCAAATCCCACGCGCAAACCATATCGCGAGAATCGCTTCAAACGTAAAACGACCTTGAACAAAAAGTCGTCGCGTCCATCCTTGCTAAAAAAATAACCCCGCGACAAAAAGAGACTCACGTCGAGTCTCTTTTCCCATTCTCTGCTCTCTATTTTCTATTCTCTTCTTTATCGAATATCCCAAAGCTCCCTTGTAATTTTCAAGACAGCATTCTTTACATCTGCCCTTTTTAATCCAGCGACTTTGAACGTAACCAGTCTTGTGGTGGGGTCTTCGCCCGCGAATTGCCCGAAAGCGATGAAGTTGCCGCCAAGCTCGGAAATTGCTTTTGTGATCTTGGCAAGTTCGCCAGGGCGATTCTTCAACTGGGCGGTAACACGGATTCCTTTTTCTCGTGCGCCCATCAGTTCGAGAAACACCTTGAATAAATCAGTCTCGGTGATCATCCCGATGACTTTTCCATCACGCATAACGGGTAATCCGCCAATCTTGTTGTCGGCCATGATGCGAGCGGCTTCTTCAATTGGCGTATCTTCTGTGATCGTCAAAACTTTTCGTGTCATCACTTGTCTGACGGTCACTTTGGAAAGCAGATAATTCATTTCCCAAATGCTCAGACTCGAAACCGGAGATGGTGAGGCGTTTAGCAAATGGCTAAGGGAGCAGTTTTCAT
>JAJYOO010000453.1 GCA_021796155.1 Chloroflexota bacterium | reverse complement strand
GGTCTGCGCGGATGATCTTGATGATGCCGTGGTCATTGCCAGAATGCAGCCTAATATCATCATCGTTGAATCTCCAGAGTTGATCGGAGTCGGCAAGCGCTCCGATGGCGATCAGGAAGCCATCGCGAAGATCAATCAAACTATTTGGGATATCAACCCAGAGATAAAAGTTTTGCACGGCGCAGGAATCAGCTGCGGCCAGGATGTTTACGATATTATCGCGGCGGGGGCGCAGGGCACTGGCTCTACCAGCGGAATTATCAAAGCGAACGATCCTTTTGCCATGCTCGAAGAAATGATCCGTTCCGTGCGCGCGGCATGGGACCAAACTCATTAGTCGGAGGCCAGCGATGGCGGTTTATCACGAGTCTTTCAAGATCCAATCGGACAGAAGGCCAACCTTCCACGATGTCACCGCGGAAGTGGAAGCGGCTTTGAAAAAATCGAATATCAAAAACGGCATCCTGCTTGTATTCTCTCAACATACAACATGCAGTGTATTGATCCAGGAAGCGTCGGACGATGTCAACTACTGGGGGACGGAACTGCTGATGCAGGATTTGGTGAACGTGCTCGAAAAAATTATTCCCACCTGCAAGACGGAAGGCCAGTATCTGCATCCCGGGCCGAAGCACATCGAAGCGGCCGCGGCCAGGGATGAACTGCCCTCGTGGTCGCTCAATACGGACGCACATCTGCGAAGCGTCATCATGGGGCGTTCGCAATCCATCCCCGTCATAGACGGCGCGATGATGTTGGGAGAGTTCGGGCGGATTTATTTTGCGGATTTCGATCAAGTCCGCGCACGCGAAAGAACGGTCAGAGTTCAGATCGTGGGGGAATAGTCGAAGCGGGCAACTCTGTAAATTGGATGATCAAAGCCAAAGTCTCATGCGTGCGGCAATGGCGTAGTTGAATTTGCCAGCGCGTGCTTATCGTTGAGTGCTCAAACTCGCGCGTACAATTACATATTTGGCGCAGGCATGTGCTTTATTTCATCCAGCGTACGGCTCAGGCAAAAGCAGCGATTCAAAACCTGGTGGCTGCGATACAGTCAAGCCGGCACAGTTATATGGGCTGCCTGAAGTTCCAATACTCCATGTTTCGTGGCAACCATCGCCGCCAAAATAGATAGCGCGATCTCCTCCGGGCTGACCGCCCCCAACCGCATCCCGATCGGCGCGTGCAACCGAGCCAATTGTTCATCCGTTACGCCCAGTTCACGCAAAGCTGCAAATCGTTGGCCAAGATTTTTTCGCGTGCCAAGCACACCCACATAACGCGCCGGGGTTGCGAGCGCAACTTTCAATGCAGGGTTATCCAATTTTTCATCGTGACTGACCACAGCAATATAAGTACTCTCATCGGGCCGCAATTTCTCCAGCGCATCAGAAGGCCATTCGGTGATGAGCTCATCCACATGCGGAAAACGTTCATTTGTAGCAAAGGCCTCGCGCGGGTCAATCACGATCGTGTGATATCCAAGCGTCCTCGCAAGCGTTACCAGTGGAATGGCAATATGTACCGCGCCGATAACGATCATTCTGGATGGTGGAGATAAAATATCCACGAACACATCCACCGCGCCAAAACTTCTCCAGCCTGTTTCCTGCACGCGCATCTGTTCCCGCGCCCAATTCCCCACATCCGCATCCAGCGTTGCCGATCCCAAACTTCCAAGGGCCCGCCCGTCCGGCCAGACCAGAATTTTATTGCCCAAGCCATCGCCTGCGATCACCGTCCCCACCGCCACCAACCGATTCTCGTCGAGACAATTTTTCAAAGTGGGATAGAGTGTGCGCCATTGCGGAGAATCCAACGACTCGACGAACACGTCCAGCGAGCCGCCGCAACTCAACCCGACTTCCCACGGGGTTTCCTCGCTCGTCACGCCGTAATGCAAAAATTTGGGTACACCGCTCTTAATCACGGCCTGCGCCTCCTCGTAGACCGCGCCCTCGATACAGCCGCCCGTCACCGACCCTGCGATATCCTGGGCAGTTGTCATTGCCATCTTGGCGCCTAACGGGCGCAGTAACACACCATCCTTTTTAACATTCGTTGCTATGGCAACTGATTTGCCTTCCTTGCGCCAGGTTTCAATTTCTGCAAATACTTCACGCATGTTAACCTCGCTTATCTAAAATGACTCGTTTGAGCAAACTGCCGGTTTCTCGATTCGCCGTGAGCAGAACCTCGTTCTTCTTTCAGGATTACATCTTAACGGTAACGGTTTTCTGCCCATTCGTCAACATCATTTCGTCCGCATGTTGTTCTCGAAGTCAAGCGGTTCCCAATTCGTATGCCGCGGATTTGCTAATGACGCGGATACGTCCGGAAAATTGGCGAAACTCGTGAAGCGACTGCATTGTATGCAACGCGGCGCAGGCAGAATGATGCTGTGTAAGTGAGTCAGACATCTCGGTGAATGTATTTGTGAAATTTGTTGTTTTTTGTGAAAGAAAGGCTTATACTATAGTTCCTTTAAGTAAGCTCTCTTTAGACTTGTTGACCAAAGCAATGAACGTGACATCCCACTGAGTCAAAATTAACACAGTTGAAAAGAGACCATGCGCCCCCTTAATAACATTCGGATTTTAGATATAACCCGCGCCCTGGCGGGCCCATACTGCACCATGATGTTGGGGGATTT
>JAJYOO010000452.1 GCA_021796155.1 Chloroflexota bacterium | reverse complement strand
TCATTACGTTGTGGGAAATCGGCGCGTCGGGTTTCAAACTTCCGCACCCAACACAATACGGATTTAGCTAATGCTGATTACCAACGCAACGCTCATTACATTTGAATCGCCAAATCGAATCCTTGAAGATCAAGCCATCTATATTTCGGGCGATCATATTCACGAGATTGGGCCATCGGCAAAACTTGAAAAGGCGTATCCAAAAGTCAAGAAGCTCGATGCAAACGGTCAATTCGTTATGCCCGGCGGCATTTGCGCGCACACACATTTTTATGGAGCGTTTTCGCGCGGCATGGCTATCCCCGGATCAGCGCCGAAAGATTTTCCAGAAATCCTGGACAAACTTTGGTGGCCGCTCGATAAATCTTTGCAGGAAGAGGATATTCGTTATTCCGCGCTGGTTTGTTTGGTTGACGCAATCAAACACGGCACCACAACGTTGATTGATCATCATGCCTCGCCGAATGCGATTGATGGATCGCTTGACATTATCGCAGACGCGGTTGATAAATCCGGACTGCGCGGCGTGCTGTGTTATGAAGTCACGGATCGCGATGGACCCGACAAAGCCGCGGCGGGAATCAAAGAGAACGCAAGATTCCTCCGTCGGCTGACGGAGAATCCACATCCGCATCTGGCCGGGACTTTTGGCCTGCACGCCAGCCTGACGCTTTCAGGCGCAACGCTGCAAGCTTGCCGCTCCGCCGCGCCCGAAGGAAGCGGCTTCCATATCCACGTGGCCGAACATGAAGCGGACGAATACGACAGCTTGAGCAAATCCAATATGCGGATCGTTGACCGCTTGAAGCACCATGAAATGCTTGGACCGAAAACCATCGCCGCGCATTGTGTTCATATTGACGCGCGCGAAATTGAATTACTCAACGAAACTGGAACATGGGTCACGCATCAGCCGCGCTCCAATATGAATAACGCGGTCGGCGCAGCTCCGGTCGAAGCAATGATGCGCGCTGGTGTAAAAGTTTGTCTCGGCAATGATGGCTTCACCAACGCCATGTGGGATGAATGGAAAGCTGCATACTTCCTGCACAAAGTTACCAGCCGTGACCCGCGTCGCATGGGCGGATACGATGTCCAGCAAATGGCAATTTACAACAACGCCGCACTTGCAAATGTATTCTTCCCTGCCGCACCAATTGGTCAAATCACGCCCGGCGCGTTTGCCGATTTGATTTTCGTTGACTATCAATCCCCCACTCCGCTTTCTGCTGAAAATTTGCCGTGGCACATCATCTTTGGTTTTCAGCAAAGTATGATTACTACAACTATTGTCGCGGGAAAAGTCTTGATGAAAGAGCGCGAACTCCAAACACTCGATGAAGAAGAAATTTCCGCACGGGCGCGCGAACTCGCGCCCAAAGTCTGGAAACGATACGAGGAAAGATTCAAACAGTGACAAAAGATACCATTGATCCATCTATTCTATTGACCGTCGCAGTTCTAGGCGGCACAGGCAAAGAAGGAAAAGGCTTAGCCTATCGCTGGGCCAAGGCTGGTTATCAAGTTTTGATCGGTTCACGCATGCCGGAGAAAGCCATTGCCGCCGCATCTGAGATCGTTCAACTGCTCGAAGGCTCGGGAAGCGTAGTTGGCATGTCAAATCTCGAAGCCGCGCAACAAGCCAACATTGTAGTCTTGACCATTCCATATGCCGCGCATCGCGACACACTCGAAACCGTAAAAGATGCGCTCAAAGGAAAAATCCTGATTGATGTGACGGTTCCGCTCGTCCCGCCAAAAGTCATCAAAGTCCAAATGCCGCCCGCGGGTTCTGCTGCACAGGAAGCAAAACAAATTTTGGGCGAAGGCGCAGAAGTCGCGTCTGCGTTCCAAAATATTTCTCACGAACATTTATTACAGGATGAAGATGTTGAGTGCGACGTGCTGGTCACCGGAACAAGCAAAGAAGCACGGAACGAAACACTCAAGTTGGTCGCCGCGGCCGGACTCGCTGGCTGGGACGCTGGTCCAATTGAAAACTCGGTTGTTATCGAGGGCTTGACCAGCGTGCTAATCAACATCAACAAACAATATGGCTCGACACATGCTGGCATCAAAATTACTGGAGCAAATAAATCATCATAAAAAATAAAGTTCAACATGGCCCTGACACTCACTGCCCTAAAAGATATTCCCCTCATCCGCCACGGTGATGACCTGGCGGATATTATTCTCTCAGCACTTCAGCAATCAAATACAGCGCTTGAAGAGAACGACATTTTTGTTCTGGCGCAAAAGATTGTCAGCAAAGCGGAAGGGCGCACAGTCAATCTCGCAACTGTAACGCCAGGTCCGCGCGCCGTTGAACTTGCCGCTCAAACCGAAAAAGACCCGCGCTTAGTTGAACTCATGCTCCGCGAGAGCAAATCCGTTGTGCGGACTCGGCCAGGAACAATCATCGTCGAACACAGACTTGGATTCATCTGTGCCAATGCAGGAATTGATCATTCGAATGTAGCCCCCCTCCATCTCCCCCAAAATTCTAGGAATTTGGGGGGAGAGTCCCGATCGAAGGGAGCGGACGAGGGGGGCGAAGATTGGGTTTTGCTTCTTCCTGAAAATCCAGACCATTCTGCAAATAACATTCGCGCCAAAATCGAATCGAAGACAGGTAAAAAGATTGGCGTAATGATTAT
>JAJYOO010000040.1 GCA_021796155.1 Chloroflexota bacterium | reverse complement strand
CTTTCTCTGCGGGCGGCTGCGCGCAAACTCAAGATCACTGCACCCGCCAAACTTTTTCCACATCTCGAAGCTGACTTTGTAATCATCCTTGACTTCGGGAAAGTCCGGCGCGTTCAGCCTACCTGTCACACGCAGTGAGTCGATCACGCTGACCAGAGCGCTGAGTGAACGTGCTGCGGAGGGCAAAACCTGTTCCGCCGGCACCACGTAACCTGGAATGGGTGTACCGAAGATCAACTGGTATCGTTGTGGGTAAGTCAAAGCCCAGTTGCGATAAGCCATGCCGATGGCCATCAGTCGTTCGGTAATATCCTCGGCGGGGACAGCATCGCGTGCTTCGAGTTGCGAATCGCCAAATGATGTGTATGCATCGATGATGAGCGCAGTGACCAACGCGTCTCGGTCGGGGAAGTAGTTGTAAATGGCGGGTGCAGTGATCTTGAGTTTGCGCGCAGCCGCCCGCAGAGAAAGGGCGGGGGCGCCTTCTTTGGCGATCTGCTTCCATGCCGCTTCCTTGATGGCTTCCTGCAAATTCGGGATTTGTTTTTTGTGCGTAGGTCTAACCATCGCAGCTCCTTTTTACTAAACACTGTATATATAACAAATATACAGTGTTTAGTTATTTATGTCAAGGCTTGCGTATATTAACAAAAACTTGGGAGCCATTTTGCGGAAGAGGAGACTTGAGAACAAGTGCACCTGCAGGAATTAAGATATATTGAGCCACTACTACGGCTAGGGAGGCGCGTTATTTCAAATATATTGAGCCGATTATTTATCAAATATTGAGCCCAGCCTGTTTTTATTTCGAATATATTGAGCCCAAGCAACACGATGGATTCTTGCCTTTTGTTTTCCGACATTCATCTGTCCGAATCATTAGTGCGCTATGTTGCCGAAGAATCCGATCTCAGCATCGATCTTGGTTCCAAAGGAAAATCTGGCATCCTGAAATCTAAGGCTTCAGGAGCTGCCTTTTTGAGCGACCCAACCCATCGGATTGTTTTTCACTACACACCGAAGCATGCTTCCCAGATGAACCAGATCGAGATCTGGTTTAGTATCTTGGTTCGTAAGGTCCTGAAACGTGGCAACTTCACCTCGGTTGACGACCTGAAACGCAAGGTCTTGGCTTTCATCGAGTATTACAACCGCACGATGGCAAAACCTTTCAAATGGACTTATTAGGGCAAAGCACTTTCTGCATAGATATTTATGCCAAGATCAACTATTGAACCTCCTGTTCGCCTCTGCCTATGAAAGAGATGGCAACGTGAAGATCATCAACCCGCCAGCTTTTATCGATAAGGTTCAACTTACGGTTATCCAGTAAGCTCAAAATGATCCGGTAAACATCTGGTGAACGCACAAGCATTTGTGGCGTTTTTTCAGGATGTCCTTGCTGGTGAAATTTTTTTACCAATCTCGTGACGGTGCTGCCAAGCTACGCTTGGTTTGCATTACTTATTGACATAGAATGGTGAATAACCGGACCTGGCGGCTGTGTCCGGACATCCGCCAAGATCAGAAAAATTTCGATAAAAGAGATTACGGTACAACAACCCTGCCCAAAATATCCAAAACCTCCTGCGGCGCCGAATCCAATTTTTCAACAGCACTATAAACGTAGATGGCATCAATGACTTCGCTGCCTTCAGTAGTGAGCCAAATAGATTCTCGGCGAAGTTCCTGACCGGTTTGCGAATCGATCCAAATTCTGCGACTTGCCCCGGTGAAGACTTGGGACTCGCCGGGATTCCGCATCGGTGTGTCAAGGGGCTCTGTCAAAAAGATCACCATGCAGGGCTGACCGTTGTAGAGCGTTTCCTGATGCGTGACGGGAATGCCCCGTTGATAGGCGCTGTCCAGATCAACGGTAACATCATCGAGAGTGAAACGATAAGGAGCGCTATTGTTATAACCGCTGTTGCCAAATGTGAAGTTGACGGCATAGTTGCCTACTGCTACTGCCTGCTGGATGATGCTGCCGTTAATATCTCTATCTGTTGTCACTGTGCGAGTCACATAGCCATCTGCGCCAATTTCAAACCATTGCTCGCGCGTGTAAGAAGTCGGCGGATACGCAAGAGTCCCCGGAATCTGCCGCCGCGTGCCCTCCGTCAACATATGAATCCAGGCAGGTCCGGTTTGGAACGGGGCATTGAATTTTCGCACGAGCGATTCCACTTTCAACAAAAACGGATCGGAGAATGCCAGTGTCGGTATGACATAGGCATTTGGTATGGCGGTAAGGGTTGACATCGGGACGAGAGTATTGGGCAGGGCTATGGGAGAAGATTGAGGTGTCCAGTGAATCTCCCATGTCCCCTTAATCCTATAATAGATGGATGCCAGACGAATCTCGAATGGCTCCGTTGGAAGAGCTTTGAAGCTCAGCCCGGTTGTGATGTTCTGATTTGCTATCGGCGCGCCGCCCGATGCGCCGCTGGCTTGCTCAGCGTACAACCTCAAGCCGGTCATATTTTGAGCTGGGTCAAACTCAAACGATAGTTCAGTCATTGAGACTAATCGAGCCTTCACAAGATGCAAAACGAAGCCGTCTGCCTGTAGGGCTTCATCCAGCAGCCAGGTTTGCCCGACCTTTGGATTCTGACCCAGGTCAAAGATGAAGGAAGGCGATTTGCCTTGTTCATCGGGATAACCCAGCATCACCGGAATCTCGTTGCTAGCAAGCGGGGTATCATTTACGAGTCGGAAGGTCAGCTGTTCAGCTCCCTTGAAGGGCACAGTTCTATAGATGCGCGTTTTCCCCATATCCATAGTGCCTGGTGTCTGATCGCTCAAAGGATATATCTTTCCATGTTGGTCAGTCAGGGCAATATTCCACGGCCCGTTCAACATAAGATTGGGCCGGTCATAATGAATGGAAATTTGCAGGATGGTTTCCGCGCTGGTCTGGGCGACCTGTTCCAGAGCAAGAGATACACCATCCACAGTTTCACTCTGCACGGGAATGTTATCCGAGGGCGGGGATGGAATGATCTCACCCGCGCGTAACGGACGTAGACGCAATGGCAGGTTGAATGTTTCCCCACCAAAATTTTCCACTAACAAAGTCAGCTGCGAAGGCGTTCCTTTCAAAGGTGGAAAGACATAATGAACCTGCACTTCGCCATTCGGGGGGCCGGAGCTGCTGCCCATTTGGAATTTGACCTTTTCGCCATCCGAAAGGATAACGTAAGCCTGGGCAAAATCCCGCTCAACGGAGTAACCATTTACGTTCAATTCGACCCAGAACCGGTTTGCGTCGCTAACGGCGTTGTTCACGCTCAAAGTGATCCCGTTGAATTTCTGCTCGACCGGCGCTTGCAATACCATCACAGCTTGTGTGCTGGAGGTAAATCCGAAGCCAGGAATGTAACCACCCAGTGTGCTGATCGCGTAAACCACACCTGTGATCAATAACAAAGCCAAGACGGCAAGGATGATCGCGAGAACGGGATGTGCGCGCAAGCTATTCCTGACGCGGACTCGAAACGGAGATCTTACTTCCTCGAAGTGGTGGCGCCATTCGAGGTCCAGACGCGCAGCAAAATTGGGTGAGGGACGGGGCGCCGTATAGTAATCATTGATCGCGGACTCGAGTTCGGGCGGGAGTGTCCAGTTGATGTCATCCATTTTCGGCCTCCCAATTTTCGCGCAGCCGCTTGATGATCCGATAAACCGCCATCTTGACCGCTTCTTCACTGCGATTTTCAAGCATGCCGATTTCAGCAAAACTTAATTGAGCGGCAAAACGCAGGCGTAAAAGTTCCCGCTTATCCTCATCGAGTTGGTCAAGCAGCAAAGATAAATGTTTCCTCTTTTCGCTGAACTGAATTTGATCAATCAGATCAGGCGCCGGATCCGGATATTCATCCAACACAATGTCATGGCGCTTGCACTGAAAATCCAAAAGTCGGCGGCGAGCGATGGTAAACAACCAGGCCGGGAAACATCCTCGGTCTTTGTAGAGGTTTCGTTGCAGTTCACTAAGGGCTTCAAGGAACACTTGGGAGGTAACATCCTCGGCATCTTGCTGACTGCCCAGACGCAGATAGAGATAGCGGTAAACGCGCGGCAGGTAACGTTGATATAACCCGGCAAAAGCCTCCGGATCACGGCGGGCGCGTTCAACAAGTTTTGGTTCGTCGAATGATTCCATCCACATTTAGTATCGAAGCCATCGTGAAAAAGGAACAGAGATTTTATTTGAAAAGGTCAAGTGTATTGATATAGGCAGCAATTTGTCCGTTGGTCAACACACCAACTTGCAAAAAAGGTGGCATCATCGCCCAATCCGTTCCGCTCCAATCTTTATTACGATAGTCCCAGCGGAAAAAGCAGATATCGCCTTTGCAACTTTCTTCATGAAGAAGGACGGATTCGAGTTCAGCCAGCCGTGGCGAGTTTGTGTTGGCGAACTGTCTCGCGATCCCACGCAATTCATCCATGCTTTTTGTCTCGCTGGAGGGCAGGTCAGGATGGCTCGGAAAATTCGGATCAATTTGTGCCAATCGCCCGGTTTCAACATCCACAAAATATTTTGTGCCTTGCTCGTCCATATAGAGCGCCGCACTTTGCAAGTGTGCATTGGCGATTTCACTGATGGATTGAAAAGTCAGCTTCAGATCGGGCTTGCCCACGATTTGTCGAATAAGCGCCGTGTCCGCGTCCTTATCCACTTTTGCCAGCATTGGAGCAGTGCGCCATTCCTCGATCATCTGCCCATAGACCTCGCAGCGCGCATACTCATCCCCAATTCCAATGGGAAAATATTTGCCTTGATCCGGGCTGTATACAAGAATTGCTGTTGCGCTTTTCTCGACATTCCCAACACGCGAACAATAGCTCCTTGCCTGGGTCACCAGCGTATCATAGTAAGCCTTTGCCTGCTCGGCGGATGCTTGCGTTGGAAAAGGCGTCGGCTGAGTTTCATCCCGATAGACTTGGATATACAGCGCGTTGAGTTGATTGATGTCTTCCCAAAGCTTCTCGTTCAGTTTCAGAATTCTGAGATAGGATTCGTCTTCAAAGAGAAAAACATCTTCACCGGTTTGGGTATCTTTGCTGAATTTGACATCTCCGTTTTGCTTTTCTGCTTGCACCGCCTGATTGTATTCGGCAGCAAGCTGGCGAATCTGTTCGAGAATGTGTTCCTTCGCCGTAACCTCGGGGAAGCCATCGTGGTAGAGAGCAACTCGGTTGGAACGTTTACCGTGGTCTCCTGCTGAAACTCCATGCCTTTGGCCGGCCCATTCAATACCAGCAGGACCGAAAGTGCGGTCAGGATCAACGCAATTCCCAGTCCGATGCCGCCTATGATGACAAGCGGTTTCTTCATCATAAACCTCCGCAGTGCGAACTTGCCTCCATTATCAGCCGGATGGTTGGCAAGGTCCCCTGTGGATTCCCGCAAGTTCCGGCTTGCGGATTTCCACAAGTTGGTTTCGGAAAGCCTCAACGCCGCTTCAGTACGCGAAGCAACTCCTAGTTTGGCATAAATGCGGCTAAGGTGGAATTCAACCGTGCGAACAGATATGCCAAGGTCCAGGGCAATCTGTTTGTTGCTTTTACTCTGGATCAAAAGCTCGATGACTTGCTGTCCGCGTTCGCTATAGTAGACCTGTTTCACCTGTTAAATATAATGCAAAACAAAGTCAGCGAATCCATCCAAGCCACATGAGCACATTTTGAGAACCGTTCTCATAAATCTCTATCGTAGCAGCAGTCAATGCATCAACCATCAGCAATTGGTCATTATTTTCAGTAATGTAGGCTATGTATTGATCCGAAGGTGAAAGCGCAGCAAAGGGAAATAATCTTCCAACTACTAGGGCAGGACCGGCCTGGCCGTTCAGATCGAACCTATGGATTTCGAGCAAGCCTTTTCCGGGCGCATTGTGATTGATCACGATGCCCAGAACGTATTTTCCAGAAGGAGATAACTGGTAATTGTAAAGATGTTCGGAAAACTTTGAGCCATTATCTATCTTGCCGTCGGTGGGATCAACATAACAGAACATGGCGGAGGATTGACCATCGCTGCACACGGTGAAGATGCGCCCATCTGGAGTCCAGAGGGCCGGGGATACGCCTACGTCATCCGCCAAGCTCGATGAGTCGGCAGTGATATTCACGATTTTGTTTTCCGCATTCGCCGGGTTGAAATCCATCACAAACAAATCAGGTTTACCGGTATTGGAATAATCGGCCCCGGTAAACAAAATGCGGTAGTCGGAAGGCGCGAAGTGCGCCTTGTAGAACGAAATATCTTTGCCAGCTGAAATCTCATGGGAGACGCAACCGCCACTTGTGCGGCAGGATAGATCAATCCATAAGAATTTCCAAAGATCATTGCCGGGCAATGGCTGCACATAACGGAAGATCGCGTAACGACCATCGTAGGACCAGTCGCCCTCAACAACAGTCCCAATCGTATTCGCCGGGTTGGGTGGGAAGCGATAGAGCAAATGAGGCGATGGCTCGTCGAAACGAATGGAATACAGACTGATATCTTCGATGTAGAAAGTTCCGTCCCTGGTAGTTGCTACACCCGCCAGATAATCCATGCCGCGGTAGTCAGGGTGAACGTAGATTTGCGAAATGGAGCCAGGCAATGTAACCAATAAATTGGATTGCGCGCCTGCCCCAGGCGAGTAGGCAAAAACGTTCGTCATACCTCCATCAAGGACGGTATAAAGCAAATCTCCGGGGTTCAGGCTTGCACCGTTATACCGATAGCCATCCAACGGAATCGAAGTGGGAGTCGGCGCGGGGGAGAATGTGTCCGGGTTGGCCTCAACCGGCGTCGAGGCGGAAGAGGATGCGTCCATCAGATCGAAAGTGAATTCAAACGGACCCTCCACAATCGCATCAGCGCGGATGACCGGGATGGTCAGCATCCCGGTCATCTTGCCGCCTGGGCGGATCAGTTCAATGAAAATATCCTTGCTCCCAGCCAGCATCCCACTCCCGTATAAATCATCCACCCCATCGGGTTTGCCCAACTCCAAGGAGGCGGGTGTGATCCCATCTGCAGTTGGAATCGGATCGTCCGCGTTCAGCGTCAAACGCAGACTGTTGACGCCGTCGCCGACTAAAGTCGCTTTACCAAAATGGAGCGTCGTACCCAAGACCTGGATGTTCGCATCCAATGGAATGATGGTGTTGGGCTGCGGGTCATTGCCCACATCTACAACGATGTTTTGATCGGGAATGTCAACCGTTGCAAGCAGGGCGGGAACGATGAGCGTCACTCTTTGGCCCGCGGGCAACGGCGGAAAAGTGAGCGTCGCGTTTTCACTAACGGGCAGCGGCGGAATGCCCCGGGTTCTGTCCTGTTCGCGAATCATCGGAAAGGTGTCGCCGCGTTCATCCTGCAACATAATCGGGTTACCGCCGCCTTGCCACGTAAGCCCCATCATCAAGCCGCCTGCGGTTAGATCGGGATTCCCAGACTCTGACGTTACCAAAACAGATGTGTTCTCCGCAGAGGCCGTGGCAGCCAGCACGCAAAGCTTCATTCCATGTCTTTCCACACATGAGTTGGAGGAAGGCGCATTTTGTTGAGTCCCAGAAATGTATGGCGCAACGCGCACATCCGGCAGCTTGGATTGCGAGGCGCTCATCCAATTCAAGGGCAGATGCCAGCCGTCGGGAAGGGATAAGACCGTTTGCATTATGCCGGCAGGCAGCGGAGGAAAAATGATCTTCACGCCTCGGGAACTTGGCGTATTGGGCCAATATTCCCATTGTAGTGGTTCCAGCACGCCTCCGGATGCAGTTTCGAGTCGCGCGCCGTCCACAGGATGCGCGACGGCATCAAATTCGAGGAACAGAATTGTGTTTTGAGGTGTCGCAACGCCCCGCGTTACGGTGATGGAATGCCCACCGTATTGCTGCAAGACTGGTTGTTCGATCATACGAGTCGAATCCGCAGGCAGGAAACCAATGTCCGAAACATAGATGTATCCAAATAGGCGGCTGACGGCAGCAAAAACGGGCCGGTGGAATATGGCAAGCAAAACCAAAAGCAGGATCAGGATGAATGCCCAAACCAATCTTGGGTTGGGCAAATGTCGCTTCGAGCTGGACCGTTGCACAGGCTGTGACCATTTTGACCTGATCCCGGCCCGAGGAGCAAGCTCCGCGTCGAAATCCATCTCATGGAGCAAATTTGCCATTCCGAATGCTTCATTCATTGGCAGGTTACTGGCAGTTGAGGAATGCAAGGTGAGGCCGAGCAATTCATCCAGACGCGCATTGAATTGAGGAATCAAGTTATCGGTCATCGCGCGCCTCCTTCTCTGCAGTTAAGAGATCTCTCAATTTCAAAAGGGTGCGGTAAAGGATCCCGCCCACATTTTGTTCGCTCAATCCTGTGAGTTCCGCGATCTGGCGATTGGTGAGCGGCCCACCGAACTTCAAAGCAAGGATCTCCCGTGCGCGGGGAGGCAGCGATTGAATCGCATGCAGGATTTGCTCCTTGTCTTGTGCAAGGACCAATCCATCTTCCAACGGTGGATCGTCAAGATCGGGAAGATCATCGTCCAGCGGAGCAGAGCCTCGGATGGCTTCTGATTTCCAGTGATTGATCCCAAGGTTGCGAGCGATGGCGAACAGCCAGGTTTGGATTTGGCTTTTGCGCGCATCGTACCGTTCAAGCGCTCTCAAGGCGTGCTCGAAGGTATCGGACGCCAGATCGTTGGCTGTATCCGTGTCGGCACCTCGATAACGGAAGTAGCGAAAGATGGCTGGGTAATAGCGCTCGAAAGCCTGGTCCAAGGGAACCGACGTATTGATTTTTGCCTTGGTAAACAGCTTCAAGGGTGTCTCCATTCACCAGAGTTCTACGAATTTATACAGTCCCGAATGAAAAGTATTACGTCCTCCCATGCAGCGATTATGGCACTTGCCAAATCAGCACGGTTCCGTCCATTGAGGTGGACGCCAATAATATTTTATCCGGCGACCAACTCAAACCCAGCACTTGGTCCGTGTGGCCATTGAGGATGGCAAAGGGACCGTAGGATTGCATGTTCCACAAATAGATTCTGCCGCTGGCCGTACCTGCTGCCAACCAGTGATCATCTGGCGACCATGCCACTGATTGGACTCGCTCGTTACTCAGCACATCACTGAGAAGATGAGTCTGCCTCCCGGTTTCGGAATCCCAAACCGACACAAAGCCATCGCTCCCACCCGCGATTTGCTTTCCATCTGGGGACCAAGCCAATGCACCTAAATAAGATTGCGAATGATCGAGCCTGAGCAGGATTTGTCCAGTATGCGAATCCCAAACGACCGTATCCGCCATTCCCAGCGAATCGCCAGAGACGACTTTGTCACCGTCCGGTGACCATGCCACCCGGTCGCGGGATCTGGAGTCTTCCGCGAGATGCGCCAACTCCGCGCCTGTTTTCGCATCCAGAACCGCGACACCAAGTGCCACTCGTTTCCCATCTGGCGAGATGGTGCTGTCTCCGCCATATTTTTCGGCCCAATTGGGCGAGGAAGTCCAGGGAATCATTTGGAGCAGATCACCCGTTTGTGGATTCCAACGCATTTCAGTATTGCCGTAATAAGTCAACAAGGTATTGTTATCCCACACGGGAAAACGGCTCCCGCTCATTGAACTAAAACCCTGCAGGGTGAAATCTACAGCCTTGGTGTTTACGTTAATGCCATTAAGGCCCCCATCTGCTGAAAACAATCCAACGAGTGTCTCACCATCCGGCATCCAGTCCAATCCGGCAAGTGCTTGGTAGCCATTTATACTGGCAACTTCTTCGCCAATTTCAATGTTCCAAATATGCAAGCCGTCTGCATTCCCCGCCACTAATTCCTTTCCGTTTGGCGACCAGCTGACAGCGCCTAAAGGAACATCCTGCTGAGCACTGGCAAGCATCTTAGCGATTTGTCCGGTCTCTCCATCCATAATCGCAACGCTGGTTCCGTTGGCTACGGCAAAAAGATTTTGTGTGGGTGATGGGGCAATGTCAAAACCAAAAGCATATTCCGGCGGATCTGGGTTATATCCTGTAAGAAGTTGGTAGGTAGATGCATCCCATGCCAGCACATAACCGTTGCCTTTGTTCACATAGATCCGATGACCATCCCACGACCAGACCGCGTTCACATAGCCAGGGGTCACATCATTACATTGAGATGGCTCAAGAACATGCAATAAAGCGCCTGTGCTTCCATTCAAGATGTTCACTTGTCCGCAGCCTGCACTGGTAAGCAGTTTCGTTCCATCCGGTGACCACACGGCGTGAATGCCTTCTTCGCCCTTGATCCGTAAGATCGTTTCGCCTGTTTGTGCATCCAGAATTGAGAGGACGTTCGCCTTTGATCCAACCGCCAACGTGTTTCCATCGGGGCTGAATGAGATCGTCGTCGGCGCATTCTCAAAGGTCTTGAACCAAAATCCCTGCTGTGAACTGAGATCGTACAAGTACACTCCAATGGAAGTGACAATCCCCAATTGCTTTCCACTGGGGGAAAGTTTCAAGTTCAGCGCCACGCCTTT
This sequence comes from Chloroflexota bacterium, assembly GCA_021796155.1. The sequence goes on along the minus strand of JAJYOO010000040.1, from coordinate 1,016 downwards.
GCCCAAACGCGTGAGAGGTGAAATGTTCTGCAAGAGAAGTGGGGTGGGAATGGACACTTGAGTTCCTGACAAGACAGTCGGGATAGGAGAAAGGGTGTTGCTGCCCGAACCTACCTGCACAAGAAATCCATAACTGACCTCTCCCACATTTTTCCAGCGCGCATTCAATTGCAGGACATACAATCCGGGGTCTTCTATGAACTTGTTTTCCACACGGGTCTTGAGAGGCAGTTCACCGCTCCAACCGGAAACCGGCCGCCAGAACCGGTGCGAGCCATCCGCTCCCGCGGAAATTTCATCCGCTGCCGTTACGGCCATCACAGTGATATACAAGGATTCAGGCGGATCGGACATGGGAAAAAGAAATATGCCGGTGTAAGGCGTGGATGTGATCAGTGGATCGCGTGCGGTCACGACGCCAATCGCGTCCGTACACTGTGTGAGATTCGCTGTGCTCTCTGCTCCTGACCAGCAATAGGAACCAATGCCCGACTCTTGAGTGGTTCCGTTTATCTCAAGAGTAGCTGGAGGAGGCTCAATCGACGATGACGCAGTAGTCGTTATGACAGGTGGTTGGGTTACGCCAGCTTTTGTTGAAGGAATTGAAGATGCCTGAGCGCAGGATGCGATCAAGGATAAGAAGAGAATGGATATGATGACGGTCGACTTTCTGAACATCTTGTTTCTTCCTTCAATTTTGAAACAGGTTCGTGCTCAATGACTCCACCATAAACAACTTCAGCAGATATGTCCCAAAGAAAATTGTTGAGCCTGAGGATAATGTTGGGATTACGCAGGTAATGCTTCGAGATCCGCTCTCCGTTTGAGGAGTGATTTCTTGAACTCCCTCAACTGACTTCTCGATTCGGAAATGGCGAGAATTCTGTAGTCATCACCCACTTCGCCTTTCGCGAACCACCCAGTGTTGTATTTCAAAGCTACCTCCAGGTTGTCGATGCGCCATGCTTTCTGCTGAAAGCTGTATTCCAGCACAAACAAACCTTTTGTATTTAGCA
>JAJYOO010000451.1 GCA_021796155.1 Chloroflexota bacterium | reverse complement strand
GATGATGCTTATCAATGTAATATTTTTCAAACAGCGCCAACCATTATTATCAAGTCCATGGACCGTTGCCGCCGCGGCATTGTGGGTCGCCGTGACCGTTGTTGGTTTCTTCGATTACTACACCTGGATGTTGGTCGCCGGAAGATTGTGGTTGTATTTGGCATTGGGATTATGGGCCATTGCGTTGGACAAAATTCCGCATCCAGCGCGGACCCAAAACGGCTCGCCGTTTAAGGAATTGATTTGACTCTCGAACTGACTCTCCGTCTCTCCTCGCCTCGGATAACTTCTCTCGAACGAGCCATCCTCGAAACGCTGGCTTACTCCGACGTGTTCGATTATCCGTTGCGCCTCGATGAATTGCATCGCTATCTGACCGCGCCTGCAACACCGGATGAATTGACTGCCGCGTTATTGCACTTGAACGGCATCATTGGAACACAAGCCAGTTATTATTTTTTGGCAGGCCGCGACGGAATTATCAAATTGCGGCAAGAACGAGAACTCATTTCTTATCCCATGTCTCGACGCGCTATTCGTTATGGACGAATCCTTGGCATGTTGCCTTTCATCCGCATGATTGGATTGACCGGCTCGTTAGCCGTCCGCAACTGTGACGAGACTGGTGATTTGGATTACATGATCGTCGCCGCACATGGCCGCGTGTGGACAGCGCGCGCCTTTGCATTGCTCTTCAATCGCCTGACAAAATTAGCGGGCAATGTACTTTGCCCGAATCTGATTGTTTCTGAGTATGCACTTGAATGGCAGCAAAAAGATTTATATTCCGCGCGGGAACTCTGCCAGATGATCCCAATTACCGGCATGGATATTTATACGCGTCTGCGTCAAGCCAATGCGTGGACAAAAGAATTTCTTCCGAACGCCGATGATAGGCCGTTTGACGTCAAGGGCAATCACGCCACAGCAAATAAAATGTTTGAAATTCCATTACGCGGCAAGCTTGGAAACCGCATTGAAGCTTGGGAAATGAATCGAAAAATTGCGCGCTTCACGCGTCAAAATGGGTTTGGTGCAGAGACAACTTTCAACGCCAATATCTGTCAGGGCAACTTTGATCATCACGGCTCACAGACGCGTCAATTGTTTCAACAGCGTTTGGCAGAACTTGGAATCGAGAACTCTTTTCAAGAATGTCATCCTGAGCGCAGCGACATCGTACTCGAAAAGCAAGGGCCTCAGGTTTGCAAACCATGAGCCAAATTTTATTAGGCCAGTCTTATTACCTGCGATTCGATCCAAAACTTTGGGAAGCCATGCAGCCATATCCACCGCTGGGCACATTGTACGCGGCAGGTTACCTGCGCCAGCATGGATATGATGTTGCGCTCTTCGATGCAATGCTGGCTGAGTCTGAAAAAGAATGGGCAGACGCGCTGGATAAAGAACATCCGATATTTGCCATTCTTTACGAAGATAACTTCAATTATCTTTCCAAAATGTGCCTCATGCGGATGCGCCAGGCCGCGTTCACGATGATTGACATGGCGAAGGTGCGCGGGTGCACAGTCATCTTGTGCGGCGCCGACGCGACCGATCATGCCGAGTCTTATCTCGCTCGCGGCGCGGACTTCATCCTGCTCGGCGAGGGCGAAGAGACGCTCATCGAATTGCTGGATCAGTTGTTGGCGGGGGAAGATGCGGATCAAATCGTTGGTCTTGTATCACGAAAAACAAAAAACGCAAAACGCCGCGCTGATATTTCCGATCTTGATTCACTTCCATTTCCCGCGTGGGATTTGGTTGACATCGAAAAGTATCGTTCGATCTGGATGAAACGTCACGGATATTTTTCGATGAGCATGGTCACGACGCGCGGCTGTCCGTTTCATTGCAATTGGTGCGCCAAGCCAATTTGGGGACAGCGCTATCATTCGCGTTCGCCGGAAAATGTCGCGGCAGAAATGAAGTGGCTGAAGGAAAGATATCATCCCGATCATGTTTGGTTCGCCGACGATATTTTCGGATTGAAGCCCGGCTGGCTGCCGCGCTTTGCGGAAGCAGTCAACTCACAAAATGCAAATATTCCATTCAAAGCATTAAGCCGCGCCGATTTGTTGACACGTGATGGCGAAGTGGAATCATTACGCGCCGCGGGCGCACAGACGATTTGGATGGGTGCGGAATCCGGCTCGCAAAAGATTCTCGACGCGATGGACAAAGGCACGCGCGTTGATCAAATTCGCGAAGCCGCGCGGCGGCTAAAAGCCGTGCACATTCGGGTTGGATTCTTTTTGCAGTTTGGTTATCCCGGCGAGACGCGTGAAGACATCGAGAAAACAATTCAACTGGTGCGCGATTGCGATCCCGATGATATCGGCATTTCGGTTTCCTATCCAATGCCCGGCACAAAATTTTACGAAGCCGTGCGCGAACAACTCGGCGAAAAACAAAACTGGCAGGATTCAGATGATCTTGCCATGTTGTATCACGGCCCGTTTTCGACGGTGTTCTATCACAAGTTATACAGCGCAGTGCATAAGGAATTTCGCGCACGCAAAGCATGGAGGAAATTAATGTCCGCGCCAAATTTGAAAACCGCCGCGCGGTTTGCATATAATCTGATCACCTTGCCGCTGGCTCGCGTGCAACTTAATGTAATCGCTAAACAATCGAATCCAACTTTATCCGAAACTTTGGGA
>JAJYOO010000450.1 GCA_021796155.1 Chloroflexota bacterium | reverse complement strand
AACCCCGCAACTCAAGCAGGAAGTTATTCGGTTGTTAATTGATCACGTTGTAGTCGGAAAGGATGAGATCGTGATCAAGCATATCGTCCCGACTGACGATGATTGTCGATTACAACCAGGACGCAGATAAACACAGATTTCGCGGAAAGAATCAAGGTCGCCTCGTTGGAAAATTTGCACAAAAATTCAACGTAAAGGCGCAGAGTCACAAAGGGAAAAGCAATAAATCTTAGCGCCTTGGCGGCTTTGCGTTAAAAAACGAAACCGCGTTGTCCGTATCCAAAATATTCCGAACTTTTTACAAGAACAAGTCTTGCAGAATTTCCGCAAGACTTGTTGTGTTGAAAAAAAAAATTAACCTTGAACGATCCAGGTCCCGGTTTCACCTCTGAGGGCGCGGCCGATATTTTCAGGATTGGTGATGAGCGCCTTGCCGTTCGGCATCGCCTCAAGATACCAAATGGCCGCTTGAATCTTCGGAGCCATCGAACCTTTTGCAAAGTGAACGCCCTCTGCGAGATATTTTTTCGCTTCGGTGAGAGTCATTTTATCGAGCCACTTTTGATCGGGCTTTCCAAAATTGAGAGCGACCTTTTCAACGGCTGTCGAGATGACAAACATGTCGGCTTTGATCTCGCGCGCCAGCAACGAAGAAGCATAATCCTTGTCGATCACCGCCGCGGTGCCTTCATAATTTCCATCGCCAGGATCGACCACCGGGATGCCTCCACCGCCGACCGTGATGGTGATGATGCCGCGCTCCAAAAGTGTCTCGACGGTTTCAAGCTCGACAATCTCTTTCGGCAACGGCGAGGCGACCACCCGCCTCCAACCGCGACCGGCATCTTCCACCACGCTCCAGCCCTGTTCACGCTGACGGCGTTCCGCGTCATCCTTCGACATGAATCCGCCAATGGGCTTTGTTGGCATTTTGGAAAGCGGGGTCACTTTTATCAACGAGCACCTGCGTGATGACGGTCACCACTTTTTTCTTGACGCCGCGTTGATACAAAATGTTTTGCAAATTTTGTTGGAGGGCATAACCGATGGCGCCTTGCGAATCCGCGCCGCACACGTCCAGCGGAACTTCGTGCATGCCTTCGGTTTTTGCCGCGATCTCGGAACGTCGCAGAATGAACCCGACCTGCGGACCATTTCCATGGCCGATGGCCACATCCCAACCAGCTTCGATCATGTCCGCAATGTGCAGGCAGGTCTGTTTTGCGGCCAGATACTGACTCTCGACCGTGACTTTTTTATCATCAAGAATGAGCGAGTTACCGCCAATTGCGATGACAGCGAGTTTTGACATATCGTCTCCTAACTCATCGTCAAGGCCATGACGGCCTTCTGCGCGTGCAAACGATTCTCGGCCTCGTCGAACACGACCGAGTTCGGGCCATCCAAAACGCTGCTGGTCACTTCGATGTCGCGGTCAGCAGGCAGCGGGTGCATGTAGATGGCATCCTTGTGCGCGACCTTGAGCTTGGCGTCATCCATGAGCCAGTTCTTGTACATGTCTTGAATCTTCTTGCCTTCGCCTTTGTCATTCGTAGTCAGGAGCGGACCCCAGGATTTGGCATAGATCACATCTGCGTCTTTGCAGGCTTCGGTCATGCCATCTTTGCTGTCGATGATCTCGAAATTTGTCCCGGCAATTTTTGCCTGCTCTTTTGCCTGCGCGACAATGTCAGGCATGAGTTTGAACTCGGGCGGGTATGCAAGCGTCACGTCCATGCCGAAGCGCGGCATTTGCAAAATCAAAGATTGAGGAACAGAGATCGGTTTCAAATACGAAGCCGCATACGCCCACGAAACAACGATCTTCTTTTTGCGAAGGTCGCGGCCTTTCTTTTCCATGATGGTCATCAGGTCGGCCAGGCATTGGAACGGATGATAAATATCGCATTGCATGTTGAGGACCGGCGCGCGGCTGGACTTGGCGACCGCGTTCAAATATTTGTTGCCGTCGCCAAAGTCACAATGACGGATGGCAATGCCGTCGAAATAACGGCCAAAGATTTCACCGATCTCAACGGGCGTATCGCCATGGGATATTTGCGTGGTATTCGAATCAATGAATGCGCCGTGTCCGCCAAGCTGGGCCATGCCTGCTTCGAACGATCCGCGCGTGCGCGTGGACGAGAAGAAGAACAGCATCGCCAGCACCTTGTCGCGCAGATATGGATGCGGTTCACCGAGCGCGCGTTTGCGCTTCAAATCCCAGGCTACATCCAAGACGGTTTCGACTTCCTCCTTGGTGAAGTCCAGGTCGCCGATAAAATCGCGACCGCGAAAATTGGTTTGCATAAATTAGTCTCCTTGTTTTCTAGTCTTCTAGTTTTCTAGTCTTCTTGGCTTTCAATCGGATTTTCGCAAACAGGTTATCAATCCGTTGATCATCTTCTTTACTTCGACCGCAAGAGCATAGCTCTTCTGCAAATCTTCCTGGGTAATAGATTGGCAATCAACAGCCAGATAAAGTTCAGATTGCACCTCACCAGCAGAACGGCGCGCCATTTTCAGAAAGCGGACAAATTCGGGGTCAGAGCCAGATTCAAATCCTTCCGTAATATTGTGCATCGCCGATCCCGAAGCCCGTTGAATTTGATCACGCAAACCAAAATCGTGAGAAAATTTTTCTTTTCGCGTCAACTCATAGATGCTGTTCGCAAGCACTATGGCG
>JAJYOO010000449.1 GCA_021796155.1 Chloroflexota bacterium | reverse complement strand
CTGAATTCCAATTTGCGTTCACAACTTACTTTGACCATGAGCGGCCATCGCGGGATAGCAATTCGTCTGCTTCGGCGGGTCCCCACGAATTGGGATCGTAAAAAGCCAGCGGCTGATTTTTTGATTCCCATGTTTCGAGGATTGGATCAATCAACTTCCACGCGGTTTCGACTTCGTCGGCACGCGTGAACAAAGACGCGTCACCTGTTAATGCATCCAAAAGGAGGCGCTCATAAGATTCAGGAATGGCCGTTTTGCCAAATGAATCTTCGTATTTGAATTCCATGTCCACCGAACGCATGTCCGCGGCGGTATCGGGAACTTTGGCTTCAAAACGCCAATGAATGCCTTCATCGGGTTGGAGGAAAAGCACAAGCATATTGGGCGTGATTTTTCTATCTGCGCCGGGGAAGAGCAGATGCGGCGGTTCTTTGAATTGAATGACGACCTGCGAAATCTTCTGTGCGAGCCGCTTCCCGGAGCGGAGATAAAACGGGACTCCCTGCCAGCGCCAGTTGTCAATCTGAAGACGCAGAGCCGCATACGTCGGAGTCATCGAGTCGGCCTTCACGCCGTCTTCATTGCGATAGCCTTTGTACTGTGCGCGGACGGTGTTGCGCGCGACCGCGTCATCCATGACTGGCGGAATGGCGCTCAACACTTTGACCTTTTCGTTGCGGAGGGCGGTCGCGTCGAACGACGCGGGCGGCTCCATCGCAACCAGCGAGACGAGCTGCAGCAAATGATTCTGGAACATATCACGCACCACGCCAACGCTGTCGTAATAACCGGCGCGGTGTTCCACGCCGACTTGTTCGGCGACGGTGATCTCAACATGGTCAATGTAATTTCGATTCCACAGCGGCTCGAAGATGGTATTGGCAAAACGCGCAACCAAAATATTTTGAACGGTCTCTTTGCCGAGGTAATGATCGATGCGATAGATTTGATTCTCGTTTAACGTCTTATGAATCTGATCGTTCAAACTATGTGCCGAAGACCAATCTGTGCCAAAAGGCTTTTCAATGACGACGCGCCTCCAGCCGCCGTTCTCGTGAAGTTGATTGGTCAGCCCAAGCAGGTCAATGATGTTCGGGAAAATTCCCGGCGGAGTCGCCATGTAGTATATGCGATTGCCTACACCGTTTTCCCATTTGTTCATGAAATCGCCAAGCTTCTTGAAATCGGCCAGGTCGGTGTAACGCCCTTGTTGGTATGCCAGATTGGGCGCGAAGGAATTCCAGTCATCGTCCGTGTATGGAAATGACGCAAATTGTTTCAAGCCATCTTTCAAATGGGAGCAGAATTGTTCATCGCTGAAAGCCGTGTTGCCATAACCGATGATCCGGAATTGTTTCGGCATCCGTCCTTTGCGGAATAAATTGAAAAGCGACGGTACAAGCTTGCGCTGTGTCAGGTCGCCGGATGCGCCGAAGATAACGATGGAGGTTGGTAAATTATTGTTCATGGGAAACCTATCTTTGCCACGGAGACGCAGAGTCGCGGAGTTTCTTTTTCTCAGTGTGCTCTGTGAACTCAGTGGTGAATTAGTCTGTTTTCTTTACCGCGTGCCCGCCGAATTGATTCCGCATGGCTGCCAGCAGGCGCGCCGAAAAATTTTCATCATCGCGGCTGACGAATCGCATTTGCAGCGCCAGTGTAATGATCGGTGCGGGTACGTCGTGTTCGATGGCTTCAGCCACCGTCCAGCGGCCCTCGCCGGAATCCGCGACCCACGGCTCGATGTCGGAAAGAGTCGGATCGTCCTTTAAAGCGTTGGCGGTCAAATCCAGCAGCCACGAACGGACGACGCTGCCGTACCTCCAAATCTCGGCGATCTCGTTCATGTTGAGATTGAATTCTGTCTTCGACTTCATGATGCTGAAGCCCTCGGCAATGGCCTCCATCATACCGTATTCGATTCCGTTATGGACCATTTTGACATAGTGTCCCGCGCCATGCGGACCGACGCGTCCCCAGCCTTTGTCTTTGCCCGGCGCGAGTGTCTCGAAGATCGGACGCATCTTGTCCACGACTTGAGCCTCACCGCCGATCATCATGCTGTATCCTTCGGCCAAACCCCAGACACCTCCGCTCGTGCCGCAATCGAGGAAATGGATTCCTTTTGATTCTAGCAGTTCTGCATGTCGTAAAGTGCCTTTGTAATTGGAATTTCCGCCGTCAATGACGGTGTCGCCTTTATCGAGCAGGCCGGATAATCTCTCGATTGTCTCAGCGGTGGTTTGACCCGCTGGGACCATCACCCAGACAACGCGCGGCGCTTTCAATTTTTTGACAAGTTCTTCGAGCGAATATGTGCCTTCCGCGCCGACATTAATCCCCGCCTGGACAGATTCTTTCCTGCGCGCATATCCGATGACGCGATGACCGCCACGCACCAAACGCGATGTCATATTCAATCCCATTTTTCCCAAACCGATCATTGCTAATTCCATGACTCTCTACCTCCAAGGTTTTTTTGAATTATTGCACACCAATGGTGGAGTGCGCGTTCTTTAACGCATACCATTTCGATAAGCGCAAAAATCCATTCACGTTTCTTTCTTTGGCAATTTACTTGCGGCGGCTTCATCAACCAGCCAGATCAATTCTCCATCTTTTGGATCAATTCGTTGCGCGGGCAATTGTTTTGGGTCGCGATTTTTTCCAAGTACGCGGCTCAATGTTTC
>JAJYOO010000448.1 GCA_021796155.1 Chloroflexota bacterium | reverse complement strand
CACGTTTCAAACGTGACCTACTACAGAGCAAGATTTTTGAAGGAATTTTATTTTACTCATGGAGGAGCAGTTATATGGATGCAATTGAGTTTACCCGCAACTACACCGATCATTCTACAGACCGCGGCTTTCAATTTGAATTCCACTGTGACCGATGCGGAAACGGTTACAAGACTGCATTCCAGGCTTGGTCCGTTGGCATGGCTTCCGGCGCGCTCGACGCGGCTTCCAGTTTGTTTGGAGGCGTATTTAACCAGGCAGCGAATCTGGGTGAGCGCGCAAGATCGGCGGGTTGGCAGCAGGCGCGCGACAAAGCCATGATCGAAGCCATCAATCAAGTCAAACCGAATTTCCTACAATGTCCAAAGTGTTCCAGTTGGGTCTGCAAAAAAAGTTGCTGGAATCAAGCACGCGGCTTGTGCAAAAATTGTGCGCCTGATTTGGCGGTTGAGATTTCTGCGCAGCAATCGGCTCAGGCGTTGAATAAAATTCAACAAGACATCGGGGTGGATGCGGAAGATGCCAAGCTGATTGGCGGCATCGGCACGAACAAGGTTCAAGCCTCCTGCCCGAACTGTCATGCGCCGCTTGCATCCAACGCCAAATTCTGCCCTTCATGCGGATACAAACTTGGCGACACAAAATTCTGTGCGAACTGCGGCGCGAAGTTGGCGCCGGACGCTAAATTCTGTGCGGAGTGCGGAACGAAACAAGAATAGAGTGTTAACCGAAACATCGTTGATTTTGATTTGCGTCATGCCGACACCGCGCGATCTGGAGATCGCGCGGCTTTTGGGCTGGTATCGCATTCCGCTTCGGACTGCGCCGAAAGTGGTCGCGGTGGACTATCTGGCTTTTTATCAACCCTCGAACTTCGGCGATTGCGGCGGACGGATCGAATTCGTTGCCTCGGTGCGCGGAAATGAATTGACGACGCGCCGCGAATTGTTGAAGGATGAACCGGATCATCCGCGCGCGAGCGAAGAGTATTTCAAAATCCAAATCGGCGGGCTGGAGAAATTATCGAATCCCATTCTCGCCGATAGATGGAAGCGCCTGACATTTTTGTATTCGACCGGAGAATATCTTTTGAAAGCCAAAACGTTGAATGACCTTGTCGTAAATGATGATGAGCGCGCGGTCTTGTGGCGCTCACTTCGTGAACGCGCCGAAAATAAACAGCTTTATAAAACGGATTTACCCGAATTCGATATCCCGCCTGAAGTGCTGATGGCGTTGTTGGGGATCAAGGAAGAAACTTCATCTTACAATCCAACTGATTTCGATTAATGATAACTATTCCATTCATTGTTACTGCCGCCATCACATTCGCATCCACTGTCGCATTGATCGCCGATTGGCTTCGCCCAGACATTGTGGCCCTGGTTGTGATGGCGTTGCTCGGCATTACCGGCCAGACCACTCCTTCGCAGACATTTGCCGGTTTTAGTTCTTCAGCTACGATCACGATCCTTTCTATCTCGATCATTGCGGAAGGTCTGACGCAATCGGGCGCGACGCGTTCGCTCAGTCAATGGATGAAGCGTATGGCAGGCCAGGACGAGGGCCGATTGCTGGTCGTGGTTTTGATCGCGGGCGCGGTGATGTCATTCTTTATGAATAATGTCGCCGCGTTAGGTGTGCTAATGCCCGCCACGATTAGCCTAGCCCGGCAAACCAAGACCGCTCCGTCGCGCTTGCTTATGCCGCTTGCATTTGGTGTCATCGCGGGTGGGATGTCCACTCTATTTACAACATCGAACATCATTGCCAGTACCACCTTGCGCGAAGCCGGATTGCGAGCATTCGGCGCTTTGGATTTTTTGCCGGTCGGCCTTCCAGTAATCATTGTGACCGCGCTTTATATGTACTTCGTTGGTCGCCGTATGTTGCCCGAGCACTTTCCGGCAGCCTTGGAACGTCAGATGCAGCAGGTGCGCAACCAGCTTGTGAACATGTATGGCATTGATCGTTCACAACTGGATTTTGAAGTTTTGCCCGAGTCACCGTTTGCCAACAAAACCATCCGCGAGGCGCAATGGACAACGCATGTCAAGCTCAACATCGCAGCAATCGAACGCGATGGGCAAATGATCGCCGCACCGGACGCGCAGCAGGTGATTTATCCGGGTGATGTAGTTCTTGCTTTCGGAAAGATCACCGATGATGCTTGCAAACGCCTTGGGTTGCGCCTGCTTCACAGCCCGACTATTCCGCAGAGAATTCTTAATGACCGTACAACACTGGCTGAAATCGTTATCCCGCCGCATTCAAATTTTTCAGGTAAGACGCTCGGCGAAATCCATTTTCGTGAACGTTTCAGCCTGAATGTGCTGGCGATTTGGCGCCGAGGCCGGGCGATTCACCATAACCTCGCGGATTTTGTCCTGCGCGCGGGCGATGGGTTATTAGTTCAAACCACGCTCAAGAATTTGCGCCTTGTGCGTGATGAACGCAATCTGGTTGTGCTCGAGGAAGATCCGGATGCCGTACTGCGTCCAGGCAAACAGCGAATCGCGACGTGGATTGGCATTCTTGTCTTGATTGTGGCGATCTTCAATTTTCTGCCAATTTCCATCGCAAGTGTGGCGGGCGCGGTTGCGATGGTATTGACTGGGTGTTTGACGATGGATGAAGCCTATCAATCCATTGATTGGAAAGCGATTTTTCTTATTGCGGGCCTGTGGCCGCTCAGCACCGCT
>JAJYOO010000447.1 GCA_021796155.1 Chloroflexota bacterium | reverse complement strand
ATCAAAGGGGCGGTCATCACCATGACGGATGGGCCGATCGAACTTTGGGGTGCAAAAGGCGAAGACAGCCAATCGTATGCGGACTTCGTCCAAAAATATATCGGCGTACTCTCACGTTTACAAACACGAGGCGTGGTGACCGCCGGTTACGTGGACAAACCTTCGGCCGATCTCGTTGTTCGTCTGCTTGAAATAGCAACTGCCCTGCCAGACGATCTACAACAACTGCGCGAGTTTCATCCCTTGCGCGGTGTAAGTGACCGATGGTTGTTCGGTGAAAAAGAAAAACCATTATTGCCGCCCGGTCATCGTTCAGCGGTTTTTGGGATTCAATCCAGTTCGGAGAAGAATTACAGAGGCGGATTGTCCTTGCATTTCTTCTATCTAAACGTCGGCACGAACGGACATCCCTGGCCTGTGCGTGTGGAAGTCCCCAAGTGGGTGGCGGACGATAAAGACAAGTTAGATTTGCTCCACGGCGTTCTGGTCGAGCAATGCAAAATGATGGGTAACAGGCCGTATCCATATTTGCTGCATCGCGCGCATGAAACTGCAGTGGTAAAGATGGAAGAGAAACAGCAGATCGAGCAAATGCTCCAGCAGGAGTTGCGCCGAAACAATGAAGAAACTGATGAAGGTTCTTATAAACAATCTGCAAAAGATTTGCAAGGAAGAACAAGACGGTAAGGGCTGGGCTTGTCCCTGCCCAAAGGGCGACCACGAGGGTCGCCCCTACAGAGGAATAAATCATGACTCACCAAATTGAAATCGGACGATTACTGCGCGCGGGCACAACCGGCTTTATCGCTGGATGTCGCGTCAATCAACTCGATGCGCCTGCATTTGGCGCGTTGGTGCGCGCACCTTTGGGAACAGGTTATCAAGTCTATGGCCTCATCCACGACATTCACATTGACGATGACGGGCTGGTGCGCCAACTCGTCACGGCGGATAACGTCAGCGATGAAGTGATGAAGGACAACCGCGAGCGGCGCATTGTGCCCGTGGAGATGTCCGTGCTGGCGGTGGGATACGAGCAGGATGCGAAAATTTATCACCTGCTCCCACCGCGTCCGCCGCTGAGTCTGGATGTGATCTATCTATGTGACGACAAGGATGTGGCACGCTTTACCGAGAAGTTCGGCTATTTCCGTCACATCCTGACTTCACAGGAACTTCCGATTGGCGAAGTCATCGCCGCGCATATTCAGCAAGCAAGCGCCGCGCACAAAGATAAGTCATGGCGGGAGAAAGCGACACACGAAGTCATCACATTGTTAAGAGATGATTACCCGACGCTGATGTCAGTGCTCGGCGCGTTGAGTGATGTAAATGTTTGAAATCATTTGCTCGAAGCAATATCAAAATAGATACAAACTCGATGACTAGGAAAAAACAATTCTGGCTTCCCCTTCCCATCATTGCTTTTGCGACACTCGCACTGGCAGGGTTTGCATATCTTGGCAATTACACGCGCTTTATGGCGGATGATTACTGCTCCGCCTATTACGCAACCAGATTCGGCCTGCTACGTTCGATCTGGTATTGGTACATCACCTGGAGCGGACGCTACACGGCCTTTGCCTTCGATTGGCTGATTCTGATCAAAACTCTCGGACCATACGGCGCTCATTTGGTTCCGCCCATCGCCATAGCGACCTGGCTTGTGGCCACGATCGCCGCCGTTTACACCAGTCTGAAAATCATCGTTCCTGGTTCAGCAAGCGTTGGCGCTGCGGTTGCAATCGGAGCCAGTTTCGTGCTGGCCGTGATCGTGTTGAGCCCGGATATCGCGCAGTCTTATTTCTGGTTGAATGGGATGCGTTCGTATTCATTGCCTTTGGTGATATTCAGCCTCTATGCCCTCCTGTTCCAACGGTTTGTGCCGCGGCTGAAATCCGACAAAGCTGTGTTGTGGACTTGCATCCTTGCCTTTGGCCTGACCTTTGCAAACGGAGGTTTTAGCGAGACGTTTGCGGCGCTTCAGCTCATGATGCTGATTCTTATTGCCGGTCTGCGTTGGTTTGCGAACGGCAGAAAGATGGACACGACCTTCAAACTTCTGGCCGCCGCCAGTCTCGGAGCAATTGTAGCGATGATCATCATTGCGCTGGCGCCGGGCAATGCCATTCGAAAAGCCACTTTTCCCTCATCTCCGGGCTTCATCAAGTGGATGGAAATTTCCGTGGGAGCATATCTCTCCTTTCTTCAGGATATTCTCCTCTCTCCGCAAAAAATCACGGCCTTCATCGGCGCGATATTGGTCAGCGCATGGGCCGGAACAGGATATAAAAACCAGATCACATTGCGCTGGTGGACAATTCCGGCGCAGACGCTGGGCGGGTTGGCGCTGTCTTTCATTTGTATTCCGCCCGCTGTATACGGATATTCCGAGCCGCCGCCTGCGCGTACGTTGAGCATTGCAGCTTTTGCGCTGGTGGCATTTTGGATGTATGCAGGTTTTCTTACTGGAAGTAGGCTGGCTGGGCGCGTTCGCTCGTCGGTTCAATTGGAGATCGGATTGCTTGTTTCCGCCAGTTTGATGATTGCAATAGCATCTGTATTAACTCTAGCTTACGTGAATCAGAATCAGGACACATATATTTCATTCGCCCAGAAATGGGACGCGGCCGATACACAAATCCTGCAGGCACGCGCAGAACACCTGCAATCTGTAACTATTCCGAAGATGGATAATTGGGCGGCGC
>JAJYOO010000446.1 GCA_021796155.1 Chloroflexota bacterium | reverse complement strand
TGCTAAAGATCAATCGTACGTTTTGCATGTTTTGAATCAGGAAAAATTATCAAAGGCGTTGTTCCCGGTTGGAGATTACACCAAGCCAGAGATTCGTCAGATTGCCGAATCATTTGGGTTGCCAACCGCGTCACGCCACGACAGCCAGGATTTATGTTTTCTTGCGGGCGATGATTATCGTAATTTTCTCAAACGAAATGCGGCTTCAATGTTGAAGCCGGGACAAATCGTTACACGCGATGGGCGAGTGGTCGGTGAACACAACGGGCTTCCAAATTACACCATCGGTCAGAGAAAAGGATTGGGTGTGGGTTCACCATTACCCCTTTATGTGCTTGGCAAAAATGCGGCAACGAATACGTTGATCGTCGGGACAAAAGATGAACTTGGATCAAGTCAACTTCTCGCGCGTGATGTCAATTGGATCGCGGGTGAAGCGTCGAAAGAACCGTTCCGCGCGGATGTCAAGATTCGCTACACAGCGAAGGAAGCGTCAGCCGAGGTACGGCCGCTAAACGGCGACCAGGTTGAAGTCCGGTTTGACGCGCCGCAGCGCGATATCACCGCGGGGCAGGCCGCGGTCTTCTATCAGGGCGATGTTATGCTGGGCGGCGGCATCATCCAGTAAGTTATAATCGTCAATCGGTTGGGCTTTCGTTGTGACTATTCCATCCATTGCTTTCAGTTTGATAATTGCTTTGTTGATCGGCGCATTGTTTCATCTGGTGCGTGATGGCGGATTTGGACGGCTTGTGTTGTACTTGTTTCTGAGCATTGTAGGGTTCTTCGCTGGACATTGGATTGGAAATTGGCGCGGCTGGATTTTGTTTCCAGTTGGTCCGCTTAATCTTGGCATGGCAGTCATTGGCAGCCTTGTTCTTTTAGGCATTGGGGATTGGTTAAGCCTCGTTAATGCGCGCCGTCCCGCGGGTCGGGACGATGCGGTATAATTCGGCGCTTGTTGTGGACCGAAAGGATATTCATGAACTTCGTAACGTTTTTGATTGATATTTTCCTGCACCTTGACCAACATCTCAGTGCGATCATCACGCAATATGGCGCATGGACATATGGCCTGATGTTCTTTATCATCTTCATGGAAACAGGATTTGTTGTCACGCCGTTTTTACCCGGCGATTCACTTCTCTTTGCCGCCGGGACATTTGCTGCGCTCGGTTCGCTCAACGTTTGGTTTCTTTTCATCCTGTTGGCCGCCGCGGCAGTGCTTGGCGATACGGCCAATTATTGGATCGGCCATTACCTTGGCGACCGCGCTTACAACATCAAATGGATCAAAAAGGAATATCTTGACCGCACGCACGCGTTCTTCGAGAAGCACGGCGGCAAGACAATTTTTCTTGCGCGCTTTGTTCCCATCGTCCGCACGTTCGCACCATTTGTGGCTGGCATCGGACGCATGTCGTATGGTTATTTCTTTTCTTATAATGTATTTGGTGGGATTCTTTGGGTGGCGCTCTTTACATTTGCAGGCTATTTCTTTGGCAACATTCCCTTCATCCGCGACCATTTCTCGACGGTGATCATTGCCATCATTTTGATCTCGCTCGTCCCGATGGCCTTCGAAGCGTGGAGAAGCCGGCGCGGGTCAAAACAAACCAAACAAGCCGAGGCTTGAAATCATGAGACGCCGCAAGGCGTCTCACTTCATTATGATGAAACGTTGGGCAATCTTTTTTGGATTATTCCTTGTAGTTATCGTCGTTCTTGCTGACACGCAACATCTTGGCGATTTGGGGTCGGTCTACGACTTTCCGTACGGTGATAAGGTCGGACATTTCATTCTGTTTGGATTGTTGAGTCTGGTTGTGAATTTGAGCGTATTCGAAGCGCGTCCTTCCTCCGACTTCGAGCGGCTCGCCGTTATAACAAGTTTGATCATCGCCTTGTTGATCGGCCTCGAAGAAATATCGCAAAGCTGGTTTCCCACGCGCACCGCGGATGTGTTCGATTGGCTGGCGAGTTGTGCGGGAGTCGCAAGCTTTGCCTGGCTGGCTATTAAATTAAAACGGTAGGGGCGACTGGCCAGTCGCCCCTACTACAAAATTACGGATAAACCCGTTTAATTGTCCTCGGGAATGCAATCGCCTCGCGAATGTGTTCGATGCCACAAAGCCACGAGGTGACGCGTTCCACGCCCATGCCAAATCCTGAATGGGGGACTGAACCGTATTTTCGCAATTCGAGATACCATTTAAATGCGGACTCTGGAAGCTTCTGTTCATGAATACGCTTCAATAACAAATCATGATCGCTGATGCGTTCCGAACCACCGCAGATTTCGCCATAGCCTTCGGGCGCGAGCAAATCCACAGACTTGCACACTTCAGGCCGACCGGGCCATGGTTCCATATAAAATGCTTTGACTGCGGTCGGATATCCATAACAAAACACTGGCTTATCGAATTGATTGGTGATCGCGGTTTCATGCGGCGCGCCAAAGTCGATTCCCCAGTCGAATTTGAGCAATTCTTTCTTTTCGGGATCGGTTTCTTTTTCGCGCAGTTCATTGATCATCTTTGCCGCGTCGTCATACGAGATGCGCGGAAATGGCGCTTTGATATTTTCAAGCTTGGACAGATCGCGTCCAAGTGACAACAATTCTGCTTTACGGTCGCGCAGCACGCGTTGGACAATGTGCGTAATCATCTGCTCTTCGATTTCCATCAAGCCATTGAGATCAACGTGCTTAACCCGGCCA
>JAJYOO010000445.1 GCA_021796155.1 Chloroflexota bacterium | reverse complement strand
GCCACGTGTTCCTCCTCCAATAATTTCTGGCAGAAGGTTTCATCGTCCATGCCTGAAGCGGAAATATTCGGGAAGGTGTAAAACGCGCCGCGCGGCTCGAAAGTGTTGAGTCCCAGCTTGTTCAATCCGCCGACCAAAAGTTTTCGGCGGCGGTCATATTCCGTCAGCATCTCTTTGATGTAAGGCTCACCGCTTTTGAGCGCTTCGATGGCGGCGTCCTGGGCCGTTGTCGGCGCGGACATGATCGTGTATTGATGGATGCGCACCAGCCCTTTGATGATGTCAGAAGGCCCGGCCGCGTACCCGATGCGCCAGCCGGTCATGGCGTAATCTTTCGAGAAGCCGCCCAGCAAAACGGTGCGGTGCTTGAGGTTTTCGTCCAACGATGGGAAGCAGACGTGCTTGAAGCCGTAGACGAGCCGATCATAGATTTCATCCGACACAACGATCAGGTCATGTTCTTCGGCTATGTGCGCGATCTCTAGCAAAACATCGCGTTCTGCCACCGCGCCGGTCGGGTTGGATGGATAACCGATAAAGATGCACTTTGTGCGCAGGGTGATGGCCTTGCGAATATCGTCCGGGTCGAGCTGGAAATTGTTTTCGAGGCGGCTTGGCACTTCCACCGGAACGCCGCCCGCCAGAATCACCTCGGCCTGATACGAAACGAAACACGGCGTCGGGATGATGACTTCATCGCCGGGTTCAAGGATGGCCGTGAACGCCAAATACAACGCTTCCGAAACGCCGACGGTCGCGATGATCTCGTCCGCCGGGTTGTATTTCACGCCGTACAATTTTTGAAGATGTTCCGCGATGCCCTGGCGCAATTCCATCTTGCCGGAGTTGGATGTGTAATGCGTCTCGCCGCGCTGCAGACTTTGAATGCCTGCCTCCAAGATCGGCTTGGGCGTGGTGAAATCCGGCTCGCCGATTCCGAGTGAGATCACATCCTTCATCGTCGCGGCAATGTCGAAAAATTTTCGAATGCCGCTGGGCTTTAATCCCGCCACACGTTTGGAGAGATACTGCGTACCTGCAATTTCCTGCATTGAGCCTCCTATAATGATTTTATTTTCCATTTATCGGGAATTTCCCGATAAATCAATTCAAAAAATTGTCCGTCCGCCGTCTTGACGCGAAACCCTTTTTCATCCGGCCCGCGCCAGCGAGCTAAAATCTCGGCGACCTCATAACGTTGCCCGTTCCACGTCAATGCCAGCGGACGTTCCGCATACTCTGAATCCGAACGGCATTCGACGGTATCCATCTGTCTTATTTCAGAAAATAATATAGGGCAAGATGTAATCCTGTCCTACTCAAGGATAACACTGCTATTGTCACCTACATTCAACATCCAAGCCTCCTTCCCGCCTCTTCCCTCGACTTTTGTCTGCCTGCCGATAAAAGAGCTTTTCAGCCCCGTGTCCTTGATCTCGCACCCCGCCTCGATGATGCTGTCCGCGATTTTGCTTCCGCTGATTTTACAGTTTGCCGCAATGGACGCATACGGCCCAATCTCCGAGTTGGCGATCTCAGTGCTTTCATGAATGAACACTGGTTCTTTGATCTTAACCTTCAAACCTTCAAACCTTCCAACTTTCAAACTTTCCAACTTTTCCAATAAGTGTCGATTGGTTTCCAGCGTGGCTTCGATCGTTCCCGTATCCAGCCACGTCTTGACTTTTTCCACGCGTAGCAGCGCCCCATGCTCGATTAAAATGTTGACCGCATCGGCCAGGAAGAATTCATTCTTCAATTGTATATTGCGCTGCATTTGTTCTTCGATGGCGCTCATCAAATCTTCACTGCTCTTGAAATAATAACAACCCACCATCGCCAGATTATTTTCAATCGTCTGCGGTTTTTCGATCAGACGTTTCACCCAACCATCTTCCTTGACCTCTGCCACGCCGAAGCGCCGCGGATCGGGCACGGCCTTGACCCAGGCCACACCGTCGCTTTTTTCGCGCTCCAAGAATCCGAAGTCCGTTTCGATGAGCGTATCCGAGAAACACATGATCATCGGGCCGGTCAGATATTGCCGCGCCAGATAAAGCGCATGTGATTGTCCCTTCATCTCTGCCTGGACAACGTAATGCGCCTTGATGTCCGGGTAATGCTCGGCGATGAAAGGCGGGATCTGCGTCTCGCCCAGATACGGGCCGACGATAAAAACGTATTCAGTCTTTCTGGGATTGGGAAGTGTCTGGAACATGTCCAGCAAATAATCGAGGGCGGTCCTGCCGGCCACGCCGACCAGCGGCTTGGGTTTGCTCCAGGTGTGAGGACGCATGCGCGAGCCCCAGCCTGCCATTGGGATGACGATCTTCAGGGTTTCAGACATGGGCCAATTTTACCGCGTGGAACAGGGCGCGGCGAGGCGGTTTGGATACTCTCATCTGTGTTTTCTCAAAGACTCTTACACAAACGGTAGAACTGCACTTAACTATGGTGATATGCATAACTGCATTTTTTTGAACCGCGAAGAGCGCGAAGGTCGCACGTGTGTCTGCGGCTCAGTGCAGGCAAAGATTTAAATATTTTCTTTGCGGGCTTCGCGGTTAATTTATCATGATGAGCCAATACCAAGATTTATCGGGCATTACTGGGCAGAGCGCACAGATAATCTATTTGTTTCGGGCATGGGGCGCTGCTACGCGTGGAAAAAGTCAAGACGTGGCTGGATACGGGAACGATCGAAGCCACGCTGGAAACCAATC
>JAJYOO010000444.1 GCA_021796155.1 Chloroflexota bacterium | reverse complement strand
CATGGGTGGCACAGTCAGCCTTTCGGTTGCTTTAGAAGTTATGCCTTCGATTTCAGACAGATAAACAGGCGGAAAAAACGTGGAGAAAAAATTGATCTGCCCTTCCGTTAACCTCCTGCCCAGAAAAGGAAATTTGCGGCTGACATCGCGCTTGGGATCAATGGGATGAATGATGAAAGCAAAACTATCCATAAAACAATTGTATCCGACGTACGCGGATTGCACCAAGCACATAGAGCATCATAGATTTTCTACAGTTTTCCGCGATTATCCGCGCCAAACTTCAAGAGCTTTTTGCTCACGCAATTACCACGATTCCAAATCCTTATCTTTTTGGCGGTGATAAAGCGCCTGATGCAAATAACCTGACTTGAAATGATGATGGTCGCTGTCTTCAAAACGGACATCGCGGTCTACGACGCGTCGTTCTTTGGAAGCCGCCAACACGACATCCGACTCGATTGTGCGGGATGGATAAACGATCATACCCGAACCGAGGCGGCAATTATGTCCCACCGCGCTGCCCATTACCGGTCGGTTGGATATGCTCAGTTTACCGTTGCCATCCACAGCTCGCAGCGGCGCGGGGACAAGGTTGTAATCCGTGAATGTGGAACCGGCACCAATAAATGTATTCCGCCCGACGACGCACATTTGCAAACAGGTATTTTGCGCGATCATGCTGTTATCCATAACGGTAGTCATGAATAAGGCGGCGCGGAACGGCATGAACGTCCCATCGCCAACCACCGAGAGCATCAACTGGACATCCTGCGAAACATTAACGTTATTGCCAATGATGCAATTCTCGACCACGGCACCAGCATTGATGGTCACGTTATCGCCAATGGTAGTCGGTCCATGAATGACCGCGCGTGGATCAATCACACAATTTTTTCCAATTTTTACCAGTTCCGAACATTCCAACAACTGACGGCCTTCGTAAACTGCCTTGCTTATAACACCAAGCTTAAAAAATAAATCTTCATTGAGACGTTTCTCGAAACGCGCGCCGCGGGCGAATAGGCCAAAAACAACATCGGCAATGAAGATATGCACCCACGAATCAATCGCGATCAAAGATCGCAGCGGCACATGGAACAGCAAGTCGCCGCTTTGATCGGCCATATAAGTCGGAACGTGATAATAGCCAATCTCGCGCGACTGCATGTCAATCACCAGCGGGTCAACATCCGCGACCGGGCCATTCGGGTAATACCACAAATCGGCAAGGTATAAACTTCCGGCGGGCGTATAAGATGTAGAAAGAGGCAGGGCATGTTCTTTGAAAGCCGGGT
Organism: Chloroflexota bacterium; assembly: GCA_021796155.1. The sequence goes on along the minus strand of JAJYOO010000444.1, from coordinate 1,426 downwards.
CTTCCGACGAGAACGCGGCGCGCACCGCGCGTTTCTGTTTCCTGGCCTGGGCCATAAAAGCCTGGATGTAAGACTCATCGAAGAAAAGATTATCACGATACACAAGCGTCGGCTCGTGGACAAGCGGCAGCCTCATTCCGGGTTTCAATTCCATTTCGCGCGTCGTGTAAGGCGCAAGCAGGTTACGCTGCCACAGCCAAAGCGGTGTATTTTGGATTCGTAGTTCGCGCGCCGGCTCGCAAAAAGGCATAATGATATTGGGTGCATTAAGAATAATTTTTAACATAACGGCTTAATTATAGTAAGGGCAAGTATTCTTCCCCCTTACAACTTTGTTATATTTCTGTAGTGTGTTCAGGAAATCGGCGTTTGGTCAATCACAATGGTGCAGGCTTCATCACCACACGCGATGCAAGTCGTCTCCTCGACATTGAACAACTTGCCGCCGCTGATCCAATAAAGCGATTCCTGCAGGAGTCCCACCGCCAGATGACAGACTGGTTCGCTCGTATGTCGTTCCCAGCAGACCGGACAACGTTCGATGTGCCAAAACAATTTCCCATCTTTGTCTTCCACGCGCACGCGTTGGTCGGTTTGTTTGTTGAACAAATCTGCAAAAGCATGAGCGCCGACGCGTAATTTCGTTGGAAGCGGCAGCAGGCGATATGCCATTTCTGTGACGCCCAACTGCAATCCATATTCGCGCAGGCCATATTGGAAGCATGCCCGCCCGACGCGCAAAGCTGTTCCGCGTCCACCCTGCGGACCATAAGCCTGCTCCAGCGATTCTATGAGGCGGCTCACCGTCCCGAAGGAAAAAGCCCTGTCAGCGCGCACAGCCGGATAATGGTCAATGTAAGAAGCGAGAGAAGCCAGCTTGAGGATGGAACGAATCCCCTCGCGTCCCAGAACTTCCTCCATCGCAAGGAGGATGATGCGTCCCATGCTTTGCGGATAAAAATATTCGGTCATGGTGCGGGGGCAGGCTGCGGTTCGTCGAGGAAATTTTTGAGCTTCTGGCTGAATTCAGTCGGCTCTTCGAGCATCATGAAATGTCCTGCTTTGGAAAAGCGTTCGATGCGCGCCTGCGGGATTCCTTCCTGCATGGGCTGCCATTGAAGCGGATCCACAATCTTGTCTTTAGCACCATAAAAACCCAAGGCCGGGACTTTGATCTGGTCAAGGATGGGCCGCAAGTCCGTGCGGCGGAGCGAAGCAATCGAAAGCAAAAACGATTCGAGGGTTGTACGCGAAAGGTCGCGATCCATCATTTCGGGAAAACGTCGGTCGGTGCAAATTTGGCGGGAATAAAAATATTTCATCCAGGCACGGAACGGGCCCATCATGTTAAATAGAAAGAAGGCAACCGGGCGGTAACCCGAAAGTTTCAATAATGGCGCAAGCGAAGAACCGACAATGGGCGAAC
>JAJYOO010000443.1 GCA_021796155.1 Chloroflexota bacterium | reverse complement strand
TAACGTGCCGCATTATAGCGCGGCATTCGGATAATGCCTAGTATCAAACGTCGCATGTTATAATTTTCTAACAATTTTGATTATATGTTGAAGTAGAGGCTCTATGCTCAAGATTGAGATCGTTTACTGTGCGGTCTGACACTATACTGGCCGGGCCGTGAGCCTGGCAGATGATTTGCTCAAGCAGTTCGAGCACCTGATCGAAAGTGTCGCACTCGTTCCCTCGGACGGAGGCCGCTTCGAGGTTAGCGTGAACGGTAAATTGATTTATTCCAAGCTCCAGACCAAACGTCATGCTGAACCGGGCGAAGTCGTGGGGCTTATCAACAAGATGGTCGAAAATAATTAACGGAGTGCGGCGGCTCCAGTCATCGCAGTCCGAATCTTTGTGAGGTCGAATGATAAAAAAGGGACGCGTTTTTTCAGGCATCCGCCCAACAGGTCGGGCGCACTTGGGCAATTATCTGGGAGCTATCCAGAACTATGTTGCGTTGCAGGATAACTACGAATGTGTGTACTGCATCGTTGATCTTCACGCGCTCACCACGGTTGAGGACACGGAGAATCTTCGGCAGAACACCTACGAAATTGCACTGGATTTGCTCGCCGCTGGCATCCGTCCGCAGGAGACGATTTTATTTATTCAGTCACATGTTCCCGAAGTGACCGAATTGCACATGATTCTTTCGATGGTCACACCGCTCGGCAAGTTGACTGACTTGCCAACGTTCAAAGAAAAAGTTAGGCAGCATCCCGATAACGTGAATTATGGATTGGTCGGCTATCCCGTTTTGATGACCGCGGACATTGTCCTTTACAAAGCGGATACCGTGCCGGTCGGAATAGACCAGGCTCCGCATATCGAGTTTGCGCGTGAGATCGTGCGTTCGTTCAATTATCGTTACAACACAAACGTTTTGATCGAGCCGCAAATGAAGAACACGCCCGTTCCCAAAGTACTTGGCATTGACGGCAAAGAGAAAATGAGCAAAAGCCTGGACAATCACATCGAGCTTGCCTCCACGCCTGAAGAGACGACGAAGCGCGTTCGAGAAATGGTCACAGACCCGGCGCGCATCAAACGGACCGATCCCGGAAACCCGGACATCTGCAATGTCTTCACCATGCACAAAATTTTTTCGCCGCAAAGCGACGTGGATATGGTTAACGTGGAATGCCGCCGCGCGGGAATCGGATGCGTGGAATGCAAGATGCTTTTGGCAAAGAATTTGAACAAGCATCTGGAACCATTCCGCGCCAAGCGCGCCGAATACGCGTCCAAGCCGGACCTGGTAGCGGGCATCCTCGACGACGGAGCCAAGCGCGCCCGCGTCATCGCCCAGAAGACGATGGAAGAAGTCCGCACCGCGGTGCAGTTGCCGTAGGAAATCATCCGCAGATTACACAGATTTCGCAGACGAATTAAATAATCTGTGCAATCTGCGAAATCTGTGGATTATTATTTATGCGGATTCTGATACAGCGAGTTAGCCAAGCCAGTGTCACCGTAAATGGACAGGTCATTTCCAAAATTGGAAAGGGCCTGTTAATTTTATTGGGCATTGGTCACGGCGATGGGGAAGAGCAGGCGCAATTTCTTGCCGAGAAAATTGCCAACTTACGAATCTTCGAGGATGAGCAAGGCAAAACGAATTTGTCTGTGTTGGATGTAAAAGGTGAAGCGATTGTTGTTTCCCAGTTCACACTTTATGCCGATGCACGCAAAGGACGCCGTCCCTCATTCACAGACGCGGCGTTGCCTGAAGTCGCCGCGCCGTTGGTGGATCGCTTCGTCGAATTGCTGAGCCGCCACGGCATCCCGACCCAGACCGGAAAATTTGGCGAGCACATGCTGGTGGAAATCCATAACGATGGTCCGGTGACCATCTGGCTTGAAAGATAATCAGTCATCCCTTGAATAAAAGTCGCAAGGGATTGGTGAAGAAATAGGATTTCCTAAAGGTTAGTTCTTTCAGCAAGCATTTCCAGAATTTTGGTTTGTTGTTCGGTGATGGTGTGAACTTCAGCAGTCAGGGTGTGAATGGAAATAAGTGTTTCGTGGTCGCTCTCAGCTCGCGCATCGCTTGCCGCTGCCTGAACGTTTTGACCGACAATGATGATCGGCAGCAATACTAATTGTAAGAAAGTCTGAGCAATCCAGCTAATGATAATAATCGAGTTGCCCGATTGAATCGCGGATGGCAGCGAGATCAGCGCAAGAGCCGCGAACAGATACGCACACCACATCGAGCCAACGGACTTTGTAACTGCTACAGCAACCCAAGTGTTGAAACGACCAATTGGGTTATCGCCATGTACAACGGTTTGAGCATGATGACGTGAGACCAGCTTTGGTTTGTGAGCTTTTGAATTCGCGATCTCTAATTTGTGTTCCATAATCGCCTCTTTAAAGAATTGGATTTTGAAAATTATAACCCTGCACTTTATTTGACGTATCGCTCATGATAGCCCGGGCGGTGAAAGTTGCTATTGCACTGTTGTAAAAATCATCCCTGTCAACCCAAAGTAGAAATGTCCTCGAAATTCCAAAGTAGAGATGTCCTTTTTTGAGAGGAACACCGTCGTCGTAGTAGCTGTGGAGATGTGGGAAACTCGGAGCGAAGCGAAGAGTTATCCACATCTCCACAGCTAGCGTTAAGAAACGGAATGAGGTTCATGCGAGTTTAGAAATGGTTTGCGCCAGGGATGGTCTGGGCCGGGAGTGT
>JAJYOO010000039.1 GCA_021796155.1 Chloroflexota bacterium | reverse complement strand
CGTTGCCCGCCAGCGACCCGGAGCAGCAGGTGTTCATGATCTTCTGGCGGGTCTCGTCGGCGATGGCTTTGGCGAAAAGAACGGGATCAAATTTCATATTGATAACCTTCGATTTGTATTATATTGATATTCGTCTATTTGTCAAGAGTAGGTCACGCTTAAAGCGTGACCTACGGATGTCTCTGCCCTTGAAGAATCATGATCTCATACAAGGCTGAACCGCGTTCTTTGGCTTTGACGTTTTTCAAGTTGATTTCCAATTCAAGCTCTGCATTGAAGCGGAAATAATACGGATTGCTAAATAATCTCACAATCCATTGCTTCCATTTGGGCAGCAGCAATAACAAACTTGTCGCTTCTATGACCTTTGGCTGGCGTAAGCGCAAGCGAATGGACTCATTTCCAGAATTCCAATTGAAATCCACTTCACGCGGATAGCCGCGTCCGCTTTTGTGTTTGACGAAGTCGCGCGCTTGCATCGTCAGCGGTTCGCTATCGCCGATGAGAATCTCATTGCCCTTTGCCAGCATGAAGACAGGCATTCTGGTGTAACCAAAAGTTTTCGACGCAATCTGTTGAACATAGATCAACGTGTAATCGCCGATGTGAGCGCGGCCCCAATACCAGTGATCCATCACATCGTTCAAACCGACATTGCCCCAGTTGTGATCGTGATAACCCGTCCCTTTAACTTTATGCGTCTGGCCATCATAGGTCAGTGTTCCTTCGACAGTTCCATACGGAATCGAAGGCAGCCATGCAAAATAATTATCGAGGCCATCGAAGAAAGCCTTGCCAACGCCGGGTCGCCACGGCGGGGCAATGCCGGTGAAGGTCAGGTCCGCGCTGATACCATCCATTTCGGCATGGACTTCGTATTTATGCAAACGTTGACCTGAGCTTGTCGAAGGCTCACCGCGTGTCCAGTTTGGACCGATGCGCACGTCGCATTTTTCTTTGGATGCGGAGAATTGGCTGGCAGGAAAAATAGGGAATTGAAAAAGTTTTGTTCCGTCCGGACGTGTGATGGTCAGTGAAACATTTGGCTTGAACGGACCGTTGCGTTCGAGCAAAGGTTTTGTTGAGTAGACGATGACCGCGGTGGTCAGGTCATCGAAGTGTGCGTCGAAATACCACCACTCGAACGAACCGCGATCTGTGCTCGCGCGCTGACTATCTTCCCAGATGGCGACGGTTTCAGTCAAACCTTCGCGCGTTAGAAGTTCAGGAGATGCAGATAAGAGAACATTTTTTGACACAGTTTGATTTATTCATTGACCAATTCGCGGACTTTCTTCAAAACATCAGGCAGTGTCCTTATCACTTCCTCATTTCGAAAACGGGTAACTCGTAACCCCATCTTTTGCAAAACCTTTTCTCGCCTTGCATCTTCTTCTTTTTGTAAATCATGGATGTCTCCATCCACTTCAATGACCAACCCTGCCTCGTGACAGTAAAAGTCAACAATGAACCCCGCGATGATCTGTTGTCTCCTAAAATGGACACCCAACTTGTTCGCACGCAATTCTTGCCAAAGGATTTTTTCGGCAGGAGTCATGTCACGGCGCAAGTCTTTTGCGCGTTGAAGTTTTTCTTTTGTTACTCTTTGACCTGGGATGATGTTTTTGACTGGCATAACTTTGCCATTTTACCCCACCCCAACCCTCCCCGAACGGGGAGGGAGAATGCGCGCCCCTCTCCATTTGGAGAGGAGCTGGGGGTGAGGTCCTTTCGCAATCTCTTTCCCAACTCTATCTTGCCGCAAACTTTGCTCGAATTTTGAAGTCGTTTTATATTTGACAGCTTTATGCACGTAGACCAAATTGCTTTACATATTTTGCCAATTCAATTCCTGATATTGCTCTTATCATCCCGCTGCTTTGGCAAAACTGCAAGCACTCAAATGTAAATTCTCCAGTCGTTACGAGAAAACCTTGTTTAATACTCTTGTCATTCGAAATTGCGCCAAAAAAATCTCTTGCCGCATGAACAGTCACATTTGCACGATAGCGTTTGCATTGTGCAGCTACTCGTTCTATGCCATTGGTTGTATTGCGAGTAGAAAGCACATCAATTCCGCCATCATGACTCTTTCCAGTGACTTTGACATTTGGATAACCCAGTGAATGCATTAAGTCTCGAACCAAATTTTCAAAATCAGACGGGGAAATTTCATATAACATTTCTCGAATCTCTGACAAACCCATAGATTGCCAAATCTTGATATCAACAACTGGTTTTTTGGATACCTCGACGTTCTTAACGCCAAACATTTCTAACCATTCATTAACGGTAAATAATTCTTCTATTCCTTCCTCTGCTAAACCATCTACCACCTTTTCAAATAAAATGCCCTTTTCGCGAAGTTTTTGCTGTATCCTTTCATCAATTGTGTCTTTCATCCAATAAGAATAAATGTTGACGCCTTTTGTTTGACCGCGACGATGAACTCTATCCTCAGCCTGCCACATTACAGCAGGATTCCACCAGTGGTCAAAATGTACAACATAGGAAGCCTCGGTAAGATTTAATCCTTCACCGCCTGAACGAACTGACGCAATTAAAACTGGAACTTCGGGATTCTTCTTAAATTTCTCAATTTCACCCCTGCGATTCGCATCAGTTTGTCCGCCAACAATTTTAGCAACGCCGTATGTTCCGAGTATCTTTTCTAATTTACTCACGCCTTCATCAAGATACTGAGAGAAAACTATGACTTTATTACCACTCTCAATTATCTCTTCAATTCGTTCTTTCAAAGAATCGGTTTTAGGGCTGGTGGATTTTCGGGGAGCAAAGTTGCATATCTGCTTCAATATCGTTAATTTGGCGAAAATGTGTTGTTTTGTAACTTTTTCACCGCGAGCCAAGACCTCGTCAAATTCATTGCGTATACCTGCTTCTGCCTGCTTGTATGCAATATCCTGTTCCTCATCCAATTCAAGTTCAATAGGCTCATATATTTTGGGCGGCAAATCGGGCATAACTTCTTTCTTGCGACGGCGAAGAAAATACGGCTTAATTCTCGCTTGTATTTGTTCAGGGTGAAGATCAAATGAAGTCAAGTAACCTGGGTAAACAAATTCAAAGATTGACGCTAAATCTTCAATTTTGTTTTGAATTGGCGTACCAGTCAATGCCCAACGTCGCTCTGGTTGCAATTTTTTTATTGCTCGAAAACGCTTGCTTTTCATATTCTTGATATGGTGAGCCTCATCCAAAATAACAACATCAAACTGCCCTAAATTCTCGTTGGGCAAAACATCATTTTCAATATCGCCTTTTAGTGTGTCATAAGTTGTGACATAAATGTGGATAGGCATTTGCCACAAGGATTTTCTAATTTCCTGTGAACCTCGAATTAAATAAGAAGTCAATTCTGGAGACCAATCATCAAGGTGACGTTTCCATTCGTACAAAACGCTTGGTGGACACAAAATAAGCACATGATGAACTTTTGTCTGTTGAATCAAAATCTTCAAGGCGACTATTGTCATAACAGTTTTGCCTGTTCCCATGTCGTCTGCCAGCAAAGCATGTTCATTGTCCATCAAGAACTTAATGCCTTGCCATTGGTAAGGATATGGTGAACTTGGTAAAAGAAGATTCTCAGACTGACCAAAACTCAAAGGAGGCTGCAATACGGCAAAAAGCAAATCCCATATTGAAGGTGGTGGCTGTGGATTCTTTGATTTCCTTCCTCGCTTTTTGGGTTCAACAAAATCGCCCTCCCTTTTTTGTTCCTTTGATTTTTCTTTAGCTTGAGGAGCGTTATCATCTTTCGGCATTGCGATTTTGTGCCAATGCTTATCTGCATAATTCATGCCAAAGATGTTCAGTTTTTCTATGGCGAGTGCTGTAAAGGGGATACGAAAAACCTTGACTTCCGTATCAATTCTTGAATCAACCAACTCCACATCTATTGGCGCAATAACCACATTAAGCCCAAACAACTCCATTGTTGATGATGGGTTTATATTGATTGTTGATATATAACTTCTTAGTGGAATTGCGGAAGAAGCTACATCATAAGATGGCTGTGGTATTCTTGCTTCCTGAGATTGAATCACTACATCTTTTCTGATTCCCACTTCCTGAGTTTTATCCCATATTTCGGGAGACTCGATACTTAAGTTTATGGGTTTTGAAATTTTGGGGCGAGGAACATTGGATAATTCTTTTGCTATGCTCGCCCGAAGGTCAGCCATTTTTTACGACCTCACCAAGTCCAACTCTATGAACTTCGCCTAAACCAAGCTTAAGTCTTTCAAATGGCTCTAATAAATCATGCTTCTGCATAATTGGGGTAAGGATGGTTTGAGCATATGCCAATTCATTTTGAAAATTTCGATGGGCAGAAAGACTTACTGGCTTAATGCCATCTCCAACTTGTGTGTTGTTTTGATGTATAAAAATTACTGGCACAGAAACAAGAGATCTCATAACTATCAAATAATTTTCTTTAACCAAAACAATGCTGAGTTTCTCCTTTGTTGCCTTTATCAAAGGGACACAAATCAGTTCACCATATACATGGTCTTTTAATGATGAGCCATAAAGTATTTGTTGAATTTGTGTTGGCTTAATTGGACTGGTAACTCTAAATTCAAAAGGTTTAGTTTCTATATCTGTGGTCAAAATACCCCCTCTGATTGAGCCATCAGAAAATACCGTGACATCTATAAATGCCAAACGAATTTCTTGTGTGTCTGCCATAGTTACCTTCCTTGCTCGATCATGTGATTGAAATTAGATACAAAATTGTAGCATAGAACCAAAATATAAAAACTTGCGTTTACTTTTTTTGTCAATCAAGCAGTTTTTCAATCCACCGTCAACGTCTTGGACAAGTTCACTTTCCCGTCAACACTCCCAGCCGATCAACATAATCTTCCAACACATCGAACGCATCTTCGATGGGACGCGTGCTGGTCATGTCTACGCCCGCCAGCTTGTAGACGTCCATCGGCGGCTTGGATGAACCCGCTTTGAGAAAATTGATGTGGTCCTGCACGGCATTCGGCACGCCATTGAGAATCCGCTTGGCAATTGCATTGGCGGCAGAAATGCCGATGGCGTACTGGAACGAATAATAGTCAATGTAAAGATGCGTGGTGAACGTGCCCCACGTGATGCCCACGCGTTCGCGGTCCAGGTTCATCTCGCCGCCGTAGCCTTCGCTGAAAAGGTCCGCCATCAGCTCGATCATCGAATCGGCGGTCAGCGCCCCGCCTTTTTCCACGCGCTGATGCGTCTCCAGTTCAAAGCGCGCCAGCGTCGGCATGATGAAGAAGTAGCGATGAAAATTGTCCATGGCTTCTTCGAGCAATGCGATCTGAAAATATTTATCGGTCTTCGTGTTGAGCAAATGTCCGCGCACCATGGCTTGATGAAAGTTCGAGGCGGTCTCGGCGATGATGGACGGATACAGATAATAGAACATCGGCTGGGCGCGGCTGGCGAAATGTGCGTGCATCGAATGCCCGAGTTCATGCGCCAGTGTGCTCATACTGCCGACATCGTCCGTGTAGCTCATCAGGATGAACGGATACGTGTCGTTCGGGACGCGCGTCGAGAACGCGCCCTGACGTTTGCCCGCGTTCGGCGACCAATCCACCCAGCGCTCTTGCAGACATCCTTTACGCAGGATGCTGACGTATTCATCGCCCATGGGCGCGAGACCTTCGCTGATCCAATCCACCGCTCGTTCAAACGGGACCTTGTGCTTTTTGTCCGTTAAAGGAGCCCAGACATCATACGGATGCAGTGTCTTCACGCCCAAGGCCTTGCGGCGAATGCGCCAATACTTGTGCCACAGCGGAAGTTTTTTCTTGAAGATGCCCAGCAAATTGTGGAACATCTCGACGGGTACATCGCCGTTGAAGAGCGTGGCTTCCAACGACGAATTGAATCTGCGCGCTTTCATGTTGAACACATTTTGTTTGATGGATGCGGTGAGGTTGCCTGCCAGTGTATTTTTGTATTCGAGATATTTGTCGTTGTAATTTTGCCACGCCGTTTGCCGCGCCTTGCGGTCGGACGTGTTGAGGATGGCGTCGAACGTGCTTTGTGTCAGTTCGACCTTTTTGCCTTTGTTGCTTTTGGCAGGCGTAAATTTGAAATCTGCATTGGCTAACATGTTCGTTGTGGCGCGTACGCTTCCAAATGGATCGCGCACCATGCCGAGCAACTCCTCCACTTCTGCACTGCGGACATGCTGCTGCTTGCGGAACAGGTCATTGAAGTAATGCTCGTATAACTTCATACGCGGATCATCTTTGAGCCATTGACGTAATTTCGCTTCGCCCATGGACAGGAGTTCGGGGTCAATAAACGACGTCGCTGCACCGATCTGAGCCAACGCGCTCATGGCTTTACCGTTATTGGCTGCGCCTTGTTGGTCGGCTGTGTCCACCGCGCTGGACATGCTGGCATATACCTGAACCTTGGCCGCGCGCTTGGAAATCTTCTCGATGACATCCATCGCTTCGAGGAACATGTGAATGCTGTCACCGAGATGACCTTGATACTTTTTTACATCGGCAAGACTTTCGACAAGACTTGTCACTTCGGCATCGAATGCTTTTGGAGAAGTAAATACGCTTTCAGCATTCCACGTTTGATTCTTTTTGACTTTCGAGCGGGAAAGGGGAGTGGACATGGGAAATTTCCTTTTGTAGTTTTACTTGGGTATTATGGGTCACGCTTCAAGCGTGACTACAATGTATAATTATGAAATGAACTTTCGTCGTTATTATATTCCTGGTGGGGCGGTTTTTATCACTCAGGTAGTGCAATATCGTGAGCCTGTTTTTCGTGATGAAAAAGTGGTGTCACTTCTTCGCGAAATACTTGATAACGTAAAAGTACTCCATCCTTTTACTATGTTGGGATATGTTATTTTGCCCGACCATTTCCACGTGATAATTCAACCAACGGGGGAGAGCAATTTCAGTGACATCATGCACTCGCTCAAGCCCAACTTTACGAAAGAGTATAAAAAATGATTGGGCTTTTGCCGTCCCAATCCATGAAGTTCTGGCAGAAACGGTTTTGGGATCATGTCATTCGAGACGACCACGATCTGGAAAATCATCTGCACTATATTCATTTCAACCCTGTCAAACATGGATTGGCGGGCGATCCTCGCGATTGGAAAGACAGCAGTTATTTTGAATGGGAAGAACGCGGGTTGTATCCGCCCGCGTTTGATTGGGAAAAACCCAGCGATGTAGATTGGGGCGAGTAGGTCACGCTTCAAGCGTGACCTACAAATCCATCGTCAGTCTCATCACGCTCATGTGATACGAGAGCAACTGCAACGGCAGGACCGAGAGCAGTGCGCTGATCTGCCGAAGGTCCGATTTGGGAATGACGGCCAAGTCGTCACCGTTGGCGCGCAGGCGGGCATCCTCTTCGGCGATGGTGATTGTGCGTGCGCCGCGCACTTTGACTTCGTTGATTCTGCACTATGGTTGGGTATCGTAAACGTAGCGGATGCCTACATCTGCAAATGATGAGCCCGGAAGTCTTGACCAGCGGTTGTCCACTCGCAATTTCCAATATAGGCCATCATAATCTGCATACGATCCGCCGCGCATAATCCGTTCATCGCCTCCTTCGGGAGATACCGGGTTGGTTACTGATCCGCTTGGGTAACAACTATTCCCATCATATGAATCTTGTACCCACTCGAAAACGTTTCCGGCCATATCCAATATCCCGAATGGGCTTGCACCTTCCGGAAAAGAGCCAACCGGGGCAGTATATTGATATCCATCGTTGAAGTGAAAATCACAGAATCGACATTTAAAGCTTTTTTCTCCAAAATTTAACAGCTTATCATTCACCTCGTCACCGCCCCAAGGATAGATACGGGCACCCTTATCACCACGGGCAGCGCGTTCCCATTCTGCTTCGGTGGGCAGTCGGCCGCCAGTCCATTTGCAGTATGCAGTTGCATCATACCAGGACACCTGTGTAACAGGGTGATCTTCAAGACCAGTCGGGTTTTTCTTCCCGCCCAAGGGTCTTTTCCAATTTGGACCACTATCCGGGGAATCAATTTTTTCCCAATTGTTTATTTTATAGCTCCAGATCTAACCTGCGTTACCGTTTTTTTCCGCATCTGTGGTGTAACTGGTATCCTGTACAAACTTGCGAAAGGCGGCAACCGTTACTTCAGTCTGGTCCATCCAATATGCATCAAGAGTGACTTTATGTTGAGGCGTGAGACAAAACCCCTTGCGTAGGTTGTAATTTGTATTTGAACCCATGGTGAAGGAACCTTGCGGTATATATACCACAGATAGGCCATCCACTAAGTTGGTGGAAATGGTTCCCGCTGGTATTTCTGTTGGGGAAGTTTCTAAGGTGGGTGTCTGTGTAGAGGCAACCTCTGTTGGGCTAGGTTCTGTTTGCTTTCCGGCATTGCCGATCAATAGTCCTACAATGGCAGAACAGGCGAACAGGAATATAGTGGCCAATGAAATAAGAAGAGTCCGTTTGCGAATCCGGAATTGCATAGCTGCTTCTCCTTTTTGTATCAATTTTTTATTCTGCTTTTTGGATTTTCCGTGATTGCCCTCACACGCCACTAAATTAATACGCCCGCTAACGTCTCGATTTTCTTGATTATCGCACGAATCTTAATATTTTACAACAACTTTTGAACAGGTCTATAACGTAGATTGATTAATCCACCGTCAGTGTCTTGGACAAGTTCCTCGGGAAATCAGGATCGAACCCGCGCATCACGCTCATGTGATATGACAACATTTGCAATGGCAGAACGCCGAGCAGTGCGCTGATATTCGCGTCCGATTTCGGGAGCGCGATCACATCGTCAGCGTTAGCTCGCAAACGCGGATCATCCTCCGCGATGACAATCGTCCGCGCGCCGCCCACTTTGACTTCGTTGATCCCGCTGATGATGAGCGGTACGTCGTTCGGCCCTGCGACAAAGATGAGGGGAATGGCTTTTGTTTCGCTCATCGTCTTATCTCCTTTGGCGCCAACAGTATGGCACGGCTGTCAAGTTAAGAAGTTGCGGCTGTGCTCTTCTGCTACTGCACCGTTGACTGACCATCGGAATTTTCTCATCCTCTTCTTAACATCATCGGACAGCCATGCGAGTAAAATAAATATGCGTAATAAAGTATCATATCAAAAAGAAGGGGGTGTTTTGGGCAGGCGAAGCCCGCCTAAAACACCCCACTTCCTGCTTGATTGAAAAGACACGTAAATATGTAATAAAGGAGTGCAGATATGAAATTGACCAAGAGACTCGGCTTCCTTTTGCTCGGTATTTGGCTGATCATGACAGGGCTGATCCCATTGCTCCGTTTGAGTTTTTCAGGATTGGAGATACTCATGGCGGTCCTAGCCATCGCCGCAGGCGCGCTGATCCTGCTCGAACGCTAAAAGATTCTGAATCTCTGAATCTCTGAATCGAGGAAGATCCATTGTCTATTGTAAATATCGTTGGCGGCGCTCTTTTGCTGACCCTCGGGCGCAAGATCTTCTGGTTCTTCGTCGCCGCATCGGGTTTCTACGCCGGCTTTGAATTGGAATCCCGATACCTGAATATCAAACCGGAGTGGATGGCTTTGTTGATCGCCCTGGCGGTCGGCTTGCTGGGCGCACTGCTGGCATATTTCTTCCAGGGGTTGGTCATCGGCGCAGCTGGTTTCCTTGCAGGAGCTTTTATCGCTTCCCGCCTGGTGTCCTATCTGGGGATACAGGTGAAAAGCTGGGATTGGCTGGTTATCCTCATCGGCGGCATTATTGGGATTATCCTGATGTTTGCCATCTTCGAGTGGGCGCTGATCATCCTGTCATCGCTGGCGGGGACGATCCTGATTGTCGAAGGATTTAAACTGGCGGGCCTGGTGGAAACGATTGCCGCGCTGTTCTTGTTCGTAGCGGGAGTGGTCTTCCAATCCGGTCTGAACCGGCTTTATGGTTCCAGGAAGCGGGCGATTAGCTGACAGACAAGCACGCTTCAGCGTTATAACTGCTTTCTGTCCATAATTCAGATGTCCGCACAGGCATCTGGAAAAATCAGCGCCTTTTGCCAATAACCCCCACTTTTCAAAACCAAATTTCCCCAACAGGCGGAGGCAGGTGTATTCCATTCGGGTATGCTCGCCAGCAGCCTCTCCGTCTCGGTATGCGGGTGGTCTTTGCGTGCATCGTGCAGCCGATCATCTTGTCGATGCGCCTCTCAAAGAGCATTCGGGGCTACTCAACCATCGATATGTTCATGACCGTTTACATGTTATCCCACGGAGCGACTCCACGCCCGCGCCCGCCTCGCAACGAACCGATAATTGCCTCCGCTAAATCAGGCATAACCTCCGCCGTAGCCGCTAGCAGCCCGAAACAGCCCGCGATCATCATGTCGCCGAATGGAACTGCAAAGTAGGGACGTAACGATTTACGATTTTCGATTTCAGATTGACGATTGAACAAACTCCGTCTTGGCCCCGTCACCACCACATCAAATTCATCCTTCCCAAACTCAAACTTTTCCTGCGAATACATCAACGCGCCATGTCCCATGTCATCAAAGACATCTTCATGTTTCAGTGAACCATCGGCTAATCTGCTTATTAACGACTCGAGTTTCATCAGATCAATTTCACCGGTATGGTGCTCGAAGACTCCCTCAATTCTCCGTTCACCCAACCGAAACGCCAGTGTATGAAAATTCCCCACGTTGACAATGATCTTCCGTTCACGCTTCGCAACCACTGGATCAAAGTTTGCGCCCAATACTGCGGCAGGTGCAGTATCCATCACCGCCAGCGGACAAGGCAACTCGTCTACCGAGTCCGCCACAGATTACAGGCGAGTCATAACTTTGGGGATATTGTTTGATCGGTAAGCAAAAGCAGAAAGTGAATTCTTTGCGCGAATTCTTTCATCGAGATAATCAAAACGAAATTGCCTGTCTGAAACTCCTGCGGGCGCATTGCCGTGGTCAAACACAGCCACTGCGATTGCATCCAAATCTTTGAGCGAGACGCCATAATCGAAGAAGGTTTTGGAGATGATTTGAAAATCAAAATCTTTCAATTCAAGACGATGGACAGCCGACGATAGACCATTGGCTTTGTCCTCCGAAACAATCTTAATCCCCAACGCCTCCACTTTATCCAGCTCATCATTGAGTGTCCTCGCTGCATCGGGCGTCATGTAGACCGGGATTCCTGCGCGGGCGCATTCTTCGATGGCCCAGGCTGAGGGGCCGCCTCCCATTTGATGGCCTGCCAGCAGGATCGGGGTCCGTAAGTGCGAAGTCCTTGCAGAGGAAAGCGCCTGTTTGAGACGGCGATGGACCATCATGGTAGGCGAAGGCAGGACGAGTTTGAAGCCGTTCTCGATATCCAGATTTGAGTCGAATAGAAAAATATCCTGCGTGCCGGTGCCGATATCAACGGTAAGTATTTTCATAATGCTCATTGTAAACGAAGATCTCCGAGTTTACAGGCTCGAAGGTCTTATCAGACCTGACAGGTTTTACTTTAGCGCGAGTCGGGCGGACTTCTCCGAAAAGCGCTGTACTCGATTAATCAAGATTCTTTGGACGTGTGCCCGTTAGGAACTTAGGAACTTAGAAGTTAAATCCTTGTTTTTGTGCAAGAATTGCCTGCCCTCGTAGAGGGTTGAACCGCTAAGCACGCAAAGATCGCTAAGAAAACCATTTAAGAATCTTCGTGCCCTTTGCGAGCTTCGCGGTAAAACTTTTTCGGCTTGTCCGAGTTAGGAACTTAGAAGTTAAATCCTTGTTTTTTTGCCTGCACTGCGACGAAGGAGCGCAGGCACACGTGTGCAAGAATTGCCTGCCCTCATAGAGGGTTGCGGGCTTCCCGTTAAAACTCTTTCGGCTTGTCCGAGTTAGGGCGAACCTGTCGGGTCTGATAAGACCTTCGAGCC
>JAJYOO010000442.1 GCA_021796155.1 Chloroflexota bacterium | reverse complement strand
TTCCACATGTCCGAACCTTCGAAGACACTCGAATAGCGATCCTTGAACATTTTCACATCGAGGCTCGATGCAACCGTATCGGCGATTTCTTTTTGTGTCGGCCAAATATCTTTGAGATAGACCGGGCCATCCTTGCCCTGGCCGAGCGGCTCTTTATCAAGATCAATATCCACAGTTCCAGCCAGCGCGTACGCGACGACGAGCGGCGGCGAGGCAAGGAAGTTGGCTTTGACGAGCGGATGCACGCGGCCTTCAAAGTTACGGTTGCCGGAGATGACCGCCGCTGCAACCAAATCGGACCCGGTAACGGCTTTCGCTACCTCGCCGGGAAGCGGGCCGCTGTTGCCAATACAAGTCGTGCAGCCATACGCGACGACATTAAATCCAAGCTTCGCCAGCGGATCAATCAATTTGGCTTGCTTGAGATATTCGGTCACAACGCGTGAACCGGGTGCGAGCGACGTTTTGACATACGGCTTGACGCTCAAACCTTTTTCAATGGCTTTCTTCGCCAGCAATCCTGCGCCGATCATCACAGATGGATTCGATGTATTGGTGCATGAAGTGATAGCCGCAATTACAACCGCGCCATGCTTCATTTTCATCGAGCCGCCGTTTGTACCGAAAGTTGCTTCGGTGTTGATGGCTTCAGGTTTTAATTCAAAGCCGCGTTCTTTGACGGGTGCGGTCAACGCCTTCTTAAAAGTCTCTTTCAGTTCAGCCATCGGCACGCGGTCTTGCGGACGCTTCGGACCAGCCAATGAAGGCACGACCGATCCAAGATCAAGTTCGAGCGTGTCGGTGAATTCGGGATCAGGGGTCGAATCATCGCGGAACAATCCTTGTGCGCGGCAATATGCTTCGACGCGTTCCACCACTTCATCGGGGCGCCCACTGATCTTCAAATACCGAAGCGTCTCAGAATCAACCGGGAAATATCCCATCGTTGCGCCGTATTCAGGCGCCATGTTGCCAATCGTAGCGCGATCAGTGAGCGACATGCTGTCGAGGCCCGCGCCATAAAACTCGACGAATTTATCCACAACGCCTTTCTTGCGAAGCATTTGCGTCACAGTAAGAACGAGGTCAGTCGCAGTCACGCCATCTTTTAATTTGCCATGAAGTTTGAAACCAATCACATCGGGCAGCAGCATATCCATTGGCTGACCAAGCATCACGGCCTCTGCTTCGATTCCACCTACGCCCCAACCCAACACGCCGAGACCATTGATCATTGTGGTGTGCGAGTCCGTGCCGACAAGCGTATCGGGAAAAGCGAATGTGTCTTTGCCATCTTGTTTCGTTCTTACAACTTCAGCCAAGTATTCAAGATTCACTTGATGCACAATGCCAGTCATCGGCGGGACAACGCGGAAGTTGCTGAATGCCTTTTGTCCCCATTTCAAAAATTCATAACGCTCGCGGTTGCGCTGGAATTCAACCTCAGCATTGCGATTGAGCGCGTCCGCGGTGGCAAAGAAATCAACCTGGACGGAATGGTCAATGACGAGATCAACCGGCACAAGCGGATTGATTTTCTTCGGGTCGCCGCCAAGACGGGCAACGGCGGCACGCATCGCGGCCAAATCCACGACTGCGGGTACTCCCGTGAAATCCTGCATGATGACACGTGAGGGCAAAAATGGAATGCCGGGACGCGCCTGCTGAGGCTTCCACGCCGCGATGTTCTTCACATCTTCCTGCGTGATCTCCTTGTCGTTGCATTGACGGAGCGCGGCTTCGAGCATGATTCGAATCGAAAACGGAAGCCGCTTCAAGTCCGTGAGACCCGCTTTTTGCAGTGCATCCAGCCGATAGATCATGTATTCCTTTTTCCCCACTTTCAAAACATCACGTGCTTTAAAGAAATCGTTCATATGGCTAACTCCTTTGATGGTGAAATTTGCGGGTTACAAAGTAACCACATTCACCACAAAGTAAGCAGGGCACAAAGGAGCGCCTTTGTTGTCCTCTCGCCCCCGCTCTTTGGGGGTGGGGTCTTTGTGGTGTATTTTACAATTTCAAATCTTTCTTCAACTGACCGACCAACTCGCCGCGTTCTTTTTCTGGAAGGAACGCGGCTTGCGCCGCCGCCAAGATTCGTTCTTTGAGCGTGTCCATTGGGACGCCAAGATCATCACATGCAACATGATACTCATGGCTCAATGTGATGCGCGAAATGCTTGGATCATCGGTGTTGATCGTAACGTTGAGTCCGCAATCGAGCATTTGATTCAATGGATGCGACTCCAACGCAGACACAACACCAGATTGAAAATTACTGGTCACACATACTTCAAATGCCGTACCGCGTTCTTTCGCGAGATGAGTGATGTAATCATCTTCCAGCACACGGACACCGTGACCGATCCGCTCTGCACCGAGTTCTTCGATGGCTTCCTTGACATTTGCAGCCGGTCCCCATTCGCCCGCGTGGATGGTAATGTGCAAACCGGCTTGCCTCGCTTCCTTGAAAACGCCATAAAATGGTTCGGACTTGAACTCGGCTTCATTGCCAGCCAAATCCATTCCAATCAAGCCGCGATCCTGATGCTCCGCCGCGACCCAGGCCACCTGTTCAGCCAGTTCACTGCTCTCATGACGATTGACCGAAGCGATCAACCGGACAATCACGCCAAATTCCTTGGCCGCTTCCTGCGCGCTGGTAATGACCCAATCCACTACATCATGCAATGGAAAACGTTCTGCGCGGCTCAAAGCTACCGGCGTAAAACGCAGTTCCAGATATTTGATA
>JAJYOO010000441.1 GCA_021796155.1 Chloroflexota bacterium | reverse complement strand
AAAAGTGGCAGGTCAGTGACATTCAATTCAAGAGTTGGAACGTGATGCACATACAGATGGACCCGCGTAATCAGCGCTTTCACGCGGCCACGGATCATTTCGTTTACGGTCCAACGACGCATTACTCCGACGACTTTGGAAAAACATGGACGCAAGCAAGGCAGGTGCCGACGCTCACACGCGCGTCGAAATCCGGGCGGCCAGCCAGCACCGTGGATGAAGCGTTCCGGTCTGAGTCTGGAGAGAACATCAAAGATAAGCCGGAGAAGATGATCAAAGTCTGGAACATCACACCGGGACGCGCGAATGAGCCGAACGTTTTATATGCCGGAGCGCAGCCGGCCTCTTTGTTTGTTTCCAAAGATTGCGGCGAGACATGGACTCTCAATGAGCAACTCTTCGATCACCCCCATCGCGGCGACTGGGGACCGGGCGCTGGTGGTTTAACGCTACACACCATCATTCTGGACCCGATGAATCTCAACCGTATGTATATCGCCGTCTCCGCCGCAGGCTGTTACCGCACCGATGACGGCGGCGCGACTTGGTCGCCATACAATAAAAATGTTCACGCCTGCTTCAGACCCGATGAATTCCCAGAATATGGACAATGCGTCCACAAGATGACGATGCATCCTTCAAATCCGAACGTGTTGTTCCAGCAAAATCATTGCGGCGTGTATCGCAGTGACAACGCAGGTGAAGACTGGATTGACATCGGCAAGGACAAGTTGCCCGCGAAGTTTGGCTTCCCCATTGCAGTGCATCCGACCGAACCGAAAACGATTTATATCGCGCTCGAGGAAAGCGACGAATATCGCATGAGCGTGGACGGAAAATTTTCCGTGTGGCGCAGCAAGGACGCCGGTGAGTCATGGACGAGGATGTCGAAGGGGCTGCCCGATAAAGCGCATCTGGTCGTCCTGCGCGAGGCAATGGCAACGGACACTTTCGAAGACGCCGGGATTTATGTCGGCACGAACACGGGACAACTGTTTTATTCCCGCGATTCAGGTGAGACATGGGAAATGATGGCCGATTTCCTTCCGCCCATTCAGTCCGTTGAAGCGGCCGTGGTGGAAAAATAAACAACGTAGAGCGGGATGCTTTCCCGCTCTACAAAACATATTCCAAGTTTTATAAATCTGTTGTCAGCGGCTCGTCCGCGAGGACGCGTTGATATAACTTTTCGTAACGGCTTATCGTGTTTTCTAGGCTGTGATATTGGGCTTTCTCCAGGCTGACCTTGCCCATTTGTTCCCACTGGCTGCGCTGATCCGCTAACGTTTCCATGTAACAAGCCGCGTCTTTTGCGTTACCCGGTTTAAATAAATAACCGTTTTGCCCTGGAGTGACTAAGTCGGGAAGTGCGACCGCATCCGCCAGCAAAACCGGACGCGCGCAAGCCATCGCTTCGAGCGAAGCAATGCTTAACAATTCTGCTTCGCTGGGCATGGTGAAAACATCCACACTGTTCAACAGCACATGCAAATCTTCGTTTGGGATGAATCCTGTAAAGCGGACGCGTTCACCAAGATTCAGACTCTTCGCCAATCCTTCAAAATCACCGGAGGCCGCGCCCTTTCCGGCGATGACCAGTTGTATATCATCGCGTTTGAGTTCTTTCATCGCATGAAGCAAAACGTCGACGCGCTTTTCCTTATCCACACGGCCGACGAAGAGGAAGATGATTTTGTCGGGGTCGATTCCGTAGCGTAAGCGGCAGGCGACGCGATCCGTTGCCGAGTCCGGATGGAAGCGGCGCAAGTCAATCCCGCAGGAAGCTGGCAGAACTGGAATCCGCAATCCTTGTTTGCGAATCAATTCAGCCGCAACGCGTGACTGCGCGGTGGCAACGTCAACGCGGTTATACACTTCCAACATCCAGTGCCACAAAATCCAGTTGTAGACCGGTTTGATTTTCGACAGGCCGGGAATGTATGGTGCGAGATTCTCCGGCATGAAGTGATTCGTGCCGACGATTTTCAAATGCCGCCGGCGCGCTTCAAAGATCGTCGCGCGGCAAACCGGATAATGATCCTGAATGTGAACGATCTCCGGCTTGAATTGATCAAAAATTTTCTTTACGGCTCGACTCGGAAAGAAAGGCACAAATGTATCCCCGTGTACCGCACCCAGGCTCAATGACTTTATGCCATCGAGTTGAACATTGTGCCTTTGCCGGCTGATGGCTTTGTCAGATGGAAATGCGACGAGGACATCGTGTCCGCGCGCAGCCAGACCTTCGGCAAGATTGACCGTGAAGATGGCCTGCCCGTTCAAGGCCGGATGATAGGTTGTACCCGCAATCAAAATACGCATGGATGATTTGTCCCGATTTCATTTTTTAGGGCAAATGATTTCGCAAGTTTGCCACAAGATTTGCTGCTGAGTCTGCGTGTGCTTCCCTGAAAGGGCGCAGAACGTTGCGTGCTTCACGAAGATCACAGAGTTTTTTCAGCAGCATCCGGTTCGGGATTATCTTTATCCCATTGTTTTACCAATCGTCTTCCTCCGGCAATCACCAGAAGAACAAAAATGACCGATGCGCCTAGGGCAATGTATTCGACTCTTTGCTCCACGCGTTTGAGCGCTTCGGTGGTGTAATAGCCGATCACGACAAGCGAGCCGGTCCACAACGTTTCCGCAATAACCAGCGCGGGGAACCAGCGTTTCCACGGGACGCGCAATAAACCGGCCGCGATCAACGATGGGATCACAAAGCTGAGGGTCAACTTGGCGAGGAAGAGAACCT
>JAJYOO010000440.1 GCA_021796155.1 Chloroflexota bacterium | reverse complement strand
AGAATCTTCGCTCCCCTTCGTAATGGAACAAACATAAACCCTCCAGGGTATTCCCTTCCCAAATTAGTTGATTTTATATTTCCACTTGGTTAGAGTTTCGCCCGCGATCCCATTGAAGATGGATTTATCGCGCGCGGTGAAAAGTCCCTGCCAATTACCGGCTTGACCTTTCGGAAGGAACGATGCGATTCCTTCATCCCGTTTGGCTTGCCACTCCTCATCGGGATTTGATTCCATCTCGAACTTGATCTTCTTCGCCAACGACTTGTCAACCTCTTTCACGCCGAGAAATTTCCACAGTCGAGTCATCTCGTTGAACGGGTCATTCAACAAATCTTCATATCGCAAAGCAAAATAATTCTTGCCGAATAATCGCTTGCCTTCTTCTTCGATTTCCTGCAAGTTTGTCGCCCAGCCTTTTGCCACGCGTCGGATGAATGTCTCGGTGAAGATCGAACGCGTGCCATCGAATTGATTCAGATCGTTATGCAACTCTTCGACGATGCGTTTATCTTCTGATGTCAGAAACTTCGACTCCTCCACGAAGTTGCGGAAGCGTTCAGAGATCAACACATCGCGCCCATCGCGGACGATGTAAATTAATTTTGCATCGGGATAGATGGCGTGCATATCGCGCACCGATTGGCCGTGAATCGTAGACAAAGGACTCTTATCGCCGACGATCATCTTGCCTTCGCGGATCGCTTCGCGTTCCATGATGAAATCCGCCGAGGCACGCAGAACGAGCGGCGAAAGATCGCGTCCGTGATTCCAGCGATTGGATTTGCGCGTCAGCCATTCTTCGATGTCTGCTGAATCAACCAGCGATTTCAGCAACGGTCGGCGGGTGAAGAAGTGCGCTTGATAATCGCAATGCACCTCGGGATGCAAGCGCACAAGGCGCATAAGCAACGTCGTGCCGGAACGGGCGTGGCCGAAGATGAAGAACTTCTCACGCGGGAAAAATTGTTTGATCTCCGCTACTTCATCAAGCGTGATGGCAGGAATGAAATCGCGTTGTTTCTTTTTGGGCTCGCCTTTGATTAAGATACGAGTGGATGATTTGATTCGATTGAACAATTTCTGGCGCTCCAAGTTTGTCCACAAAATATTCCTTTAAATTGATCTTCAACATTCAACAATCTTGTTTTCAGCAAACTTTGCGTAAAACTTATGTCGAGGCTGTAATCCCAAATTTTACTTGGATCTGGTTTTACCAACGAAACATCGGCATTAACAAACTTTGCCAACTTACAAGCAAACTCATAATAAGTTATTCTTTCACAGCCTGCTATATGCAAAATGCCTCGATAAACAAAGTCCTCATCCAAGATTTCCATTATGCCATCAACAAGATTATCAACTAACATTACAGCGCAAAGTCGAGCAATCGCTCCCTGCCAATTCTCCCTCACCCTTTCCCTCTCCCAAAGGGAGAGGAGACTCCCTTCCCCACTCGGGGGAAGGGTTGGGGATGAGGGCGAAAACGGTAGAAAGGCCATGAGCAGAACCCTCAACACTCTAACTTTGCGCTGTAATACTAATGTTGGCGAGATATAGGCTTGGCTGAGTCTTTGAATTTCCTGACCAGACTCTAATTGGTCAATGAGGCTTATCAGGCGTCGATTTATATTTCCTTGCACATCTCTGCCATTGACATCTGCGGTACGCACAACAATTGAATTAGACCAGGTGTCCAGTGCAACCTGTTCACCAATTGCGCGTGTAACCGCATACGCGCGGTAGTCATCGCGCTGTTGTTCCGCGTCTGTTTTTTCTAATTCTCGATATTGTCCTTTCCTGCCAGAAAAAACAGAGTTGGAAGAAACATATACAAACTTGGGATAAGTCGCTTTATCTAACGCGTCTAGCGTCCGTTTTACCCCTTCAATACTTACTATTCGATGCTTTGTCTCATTGCCTCGCGGCAGAGCACAATACACAATATTTTTCGGTTGAGTTTTTTTCAAACAGGTTTCAAGTGTGCTTTTTTCTTGCAGATCTACTTGATAGGAACTTACAGGTAATTGCAGTCTATGATCCACGTAAGTATAAGCAACCTTGAAGCCGGCGTGTAGAGCAGCTTGGGTTAAATTTGCGCCAACAAAACCGCTACCACCGATAACCAACAAATCAAAAGAGGATGTCACTAAATTACCTCTTCCAATTCAACATCACTAACCCAGCCAGACAAACCAAAATGCCAATAATATTAATCCGCGAAAGTTGTTGCTTGAACACGATCAAAGCAACCGGCACAAGTAAAAATGATGCCACCACATTGACCAGCACCGCGGCAATGCCCACGTTCCAACCCGCGCGATAGACGAGTAAGTAACCGATTTCAAGGCCAACGATGGAGAACGCCAGCAAGTAACTCGCCCAGTTCAACTGTCGCAGTTCGGCCAGGAATCCGATCTTGGTTGGGATGAAAAACGCGACGATCCCCGTTAAACAAAGCGCGACCGCGTAAGTTGCCATGATCGCCACCGCAGGGTTGACATCCGCAGGTGTGGCCTTCTGGCTAAAATGATACAACACGCTCGAAGCGACGGCGAGGGTGATGGAGAAGTAGAAGAGAAACATGGATTTGGTTTTTGATTGCATAACTCTACGGTTTAACAGCTCAATGATAAACCATAATGCTGATTCCATCTGTCATTGCGAGGAGTGGCACCATGACGCCACTCGCAATGACATTACGTATTCAATATTTTCAAAATGTATTCAGCGGTTCGTTTGTCCATTTCGCACCGAA
>JAJYOO010000439.1 GCA_021796155.1 Chloroflexota bacterium | reverse complement strand
CCAATAATTCTATAGTAATCCTGTACTAATCCTGTATTGTTTTGCCTATCTAGCTTCGATGGCGCTCCACTCTTCATTCCATCATACCAGACACGGCCTGGTATTTAACTCTGGGAGGTTGTCCATGCCAGCCGCGCCTGCCAAAAAAAGAAGGACGAGCCGAAAGCTGTCCTTCCTTTTGTTCCGAAACAATGAACTCGAAAGATGTATCAAATATGAGCGTGCATCATCAGCCAATAAATTCCCGCCGCCAGTCCGATTGTGGCCGGAATGGTCAGTATCCACGAGATCAGAATGTCATTTGCAACACTCCAGCGGATTTTGCCAAGGCGCTCCGATGAGCCAACGCCGAGAATGGATGAGCTGACCAATTGCGTTGTGCTGACGGGCAGGCCGAAGAAAGAAGAAGCGACCATCAGGAACAACGAGGAAGTCTGTGCGGAGAATCCATGTACCGGGCGGATCTTGTAGAACTTTCCGCCAAGCGTGCGGATCAGCGGTGCGCCCGAGAGAACCGTCCCCAGCGTCATGCCTGCGGCGCTCACTGCCATGACCCAAAGCGGAACGCTGAATCCGGGCAGCGTCCCGGCAATGGTCAATCCCAGAACGATTACGCCCATTGCCTTTTGCGCGTCATTCGATGCCTGGCTCAGCGCGAGAAAGACAGCCGTCACCAACTGGCTGCGTTTGAAGAAATCGTTGATGCGCGGCGATGCATTCTGCGCTGCAAAAAAAACCAGTTTGGTAAAGATAAAGCCAGCTACAAAACTCAAGACCGGCGTGACAAATAGGGCGATCAGAACCTTGATCAAACCGGCGACGTGCAGCGCATTCAGTCCAACTCCCACCCATGTTGCGCCGATCAAGCCGCCGACCAATCCGTGTGATGGACTGCTTGGCAGTCCGAGAAACCACGTCAGGAAATTCCAGAGTACGCAACTCAACAGCGCGGCGATCAGGATTTCGAGAGTGACGATGTCGGTGTTGACGATCTGCGCGCCGACCGTCCGCGCAACTTCGATGCCGAACAGGAACGGCCCGATGAATTCAGCCAACCCGATGATGGTCAGCGCAAGCCACGGCCTGAAGGCGCGCGAAGAAACCATCGTAGCTACAATATTGCTCGATCCATGCACGCCATTTAGAAAGTCGAATGTCAGCGCAAGGACAATAACGATAATGAGCGTCGGCGACATGTTTCTAGGTGCGTTTTACGACGATGTCAGCGATGACGTTTGCGGCTTCATCTCCCCGATCCGCGGCATTGCTCAGATGGCGATAGACTTCGCGCATCTTCAACATTTCCACTACGTGCTCGATGTTCTCCGGCCCGCTGAACAAGTCCGCGATGGCTTCGCGGTAAACCTGCTCGACGCGGTTCTCGAGCGCCTTGGCGCGTTGAGCGTGATCGGTCGCGACGCTCGGATGATTTTTCAGTCGAAGGACAGCCTGTTGAATCTCGTACGCCGCTTCCTTTAAGAGAGAAGCAATTCGCTGGACGTATTTGGTCGGCTTGACATTTAGGATTTCCATTTCGTTGACGGTGCTATATGCGTAATCCAGCACGTCGTCAATGGTGCGGGACAAAGTGAAGATGTCTTCGCGGTCGAATGGTGTGATGAAGGTGCGGTTTAATTCGTCAATCAGGATGCGGCGCACTTCATCCGCTTCTTTTTCTTTGTTGGAAAGTTCTTCCGCCACTTCAGGGCTTTGAACATCAACGTATTTGCAGAGTAACGTCAACCCCTCGACGGCAAGCGAAGCCTGTTGCCCGATCAAGTTATGAAATACATCTTCCCTGCGTTTAAAAAGTCCGAACATAATTACCTCTTGATTGTTCTCAATGTGACGGGCAATCATACCATAAAGGTGATTCCCGACCTGCCATGATGTCGCATTGCGATTCGGGTTTGAGAACGCGCGATTGCATCTGGATTTTACAACAATTTACATTTAGTATATAATCCCCCAATGCGAAAACTGAGATTGGCTTTGAGTATTCTTTTTCTCACAATCTCTATTATTTTGCTGGTTTGGGGGATATGGCCTACTACACGTGTCCGCCGCGTTTTACCGGTAACTCCATCTCAAATGATTTTGCCAACGCCCTCTTCATTGATTCCCAATTTCTCTATACAACTGCCAAGTTGATTTGGTTAACAACCGTTGAACATCTGATTGATTCTGGATGATGCGTTTATAATTTTGGTATAGGAAGAGCAGCCTGCTCTTGCTAAATATTTGAAAGAAGGAGACAAGAGAATCATGAACAGAAAGACTTTGGTTATTGTTCTAACCATGCTTGTGGTCGGCGCGTTACTCGCGTCGTGTGGCCCGCAAGCAACGCCGACTCAGGCACCGGCCACGTCTGCTCCGGCCACGTCGGCTCCCGCGACGTCCGCACCAGCCACGTCCGCGCCTGCAACACAGGCACCTGCTGCTACCGCATCCTCATCCAGTTCGATGGACGCGCTTGTGGCTGCTGCAAAAGCCGAGGGCCAACTCACCGTTATCGCCCTGCCGGATACTTGGTGCGATTATGGCGATATGATGAAGCAATTCACAGCCAAATACGGAATCCCAATTAATTCGCTGAATCCGAACGGTTCGTCCGGTGAGGAAATCCAGGCCATTATTGCAAACAAAGATAATAAAGGCCCGCAGGCTCCGGATGTGATTGATGTCGGTTTGGGCTTTGGTCCACAGGCTGTTCAGCAGGGCTTGCTTGCTCCATATAAAGTATCAACTTGGAGCGAATCCCGGAAGC
>JAJYOO010000438.1 GCA_021796155.1 Chloroflexota bacterium | reverse complement strand
ACTCCGCCGCGAGCAAAGTCCAACAGTTGGTCACGCCGCCCACCGCCGCGCCCGCCCCAACATCCGGAACGAGCGCACCCGCGATTCACAGCAGCAGTTCAGATCCGAATGCGAGCAATCGGATTGTCGTGCGAGACCAGGCCATTTCCAACAACAGCCTTGTCATTGATTCAGTGACCGCGACCCAAGCCGGATGGATCGCGCTTTATTTCGATAAAGGAGGTCAGCCCGGCGAACTGGTTACATACGTACCCGTGACGGCTGGAAAATCCAGTTCGTTTGTCATCTCGTTGAGCAATTTGAAGAATCCCATCATCCAAATAAATTCAATCCCGGGTCATCAATTGCTTGCCATGCTAACAGCGGGCGGTGCGGCTCCAGGCGATCCCGTACGTGATAATAATAAATTGGTTATGGCAGCATTCAACATCCTTGTACCTTGATTTTTGCAAATTGGTACAATGGGAACGTGGCGGAACTCGACGACAAGGAGTTAATCCGGCAAGTCGCAGACGGCAATGAACGCGCTTTTCTCGCGCTCTATGATCGCTACGCCGCACAAGTCCACGCGCTGACATTGCGTATCTTATCCGACCCGATGCTGGCCGAAGAAGCCACACAGGATACGTTCCTAAAACTCTGGAGCCACGCCCGGCTCTATGTGGCGGAACGTGGCCCGCTGGCGGTCTGGTTATTGACGATTGCGCGCCGCACTGCACTCGACCGTCTTCGGCTCGAGGCGCGGCGTCCCACACTTTCAACGGCAGACGATCCCGATAACGCATGGCGCGTAATTCCCGATTCAAAAACAACAAGTGAAGAGTCCCGCTGGCGCGCACTCCATTTGGCCGTGCAGTCGCTCACGCCCGATCATCGCCAGGTGATCGAGCTGGCTTATTATCAGGGGTTGAGTCAAAGTGAAATCGCCGAGGAACTCGATTGGCCGCTTGGAACCGTCAAAACGCGTATGCGCGCTGCAATGGAACAATTGCGCCGCGTTTGGGGAAATCCATAAATCCGAGCTTTTGTATGGAAACGTATTTTGTTTAGAGGACGAATGCCGAAGGATTCCGAGCACAAGCCTTTTGTTGAAAACATTCCCGCGTATTCATTGGGGACATTGGATGCGGAGGATGTTGCCGCGCTTGAAACTCATCTTCAAGCCTGCGCTTCATGCCAGGACGAATTGGCGGCGTACCGTCAAATCAGTGACGGCTTGCTGATGGCAATCCCGCCAAAGGCCCCGCCCGCAGCGCTTCGTCAGCGTTTGCAGCAGCGTTTGCCGTCCGCACAAAAATCAAATCGCCCGCGCTGGAATCTTTCATTCAATCAATTGGCTCTAGGTTTTGCAATCATCGCTTTACTCGCGCTCAATTTATTTTCTCTGACCCAGATGCAATCCATGCAAAAGCAGCAAGCGCAATTAACACGCGAGATCCAAACAAGCCAGATCGCGTTTGGCATGTTGGCTTATCCGGGAACACAATCCTTGCCGATCAGCGCGGACAGCATCAGCGGCGCGCTCCTGCTCGACAAAGATCGAAGTGTGGCCGTGTTGATCGTTTGGAATCTTCCACTATTGAAAAGCAGCCAGACATATCAGGCATGGCTCGTTGATCGCCAAGGCAACCGGACGAGCGTCGCGATCTTCAACTCTGATCCAAGCCTGCCGTTCACATCGGTATCCATCATGTCACCGAATCAGCTCTCCGCGTTTACCGGCCTCGGCGTGACGGTCGAACCTGCCGGAGGCAGTAAACAACCCACCGGTCAACGCATCTTCAGGATTGATTTTTAGGATTGCATTTAGAAATGAAGTGCTGCATTGAAATTGTGGCTTTGCCAAAGTCGGAAAATTCTTAACGCGAATTCCACGAATGAACGAATGCCGCGAATAAAGCTTTTAAAAAATTCGTGACTTCATACTCAAAGAGCCTTCGCAATATTTGCGTTCCAAATCTGCTGACCCGTAAAGCACTTTGGCAAAACCATAATGCCGGAACCCTGCATAATATTCTAATCCCCAGTTAATACAATAACTAATCCAGGCGGCTTCAAAGATACGTATGCTTTATAGAAGGCAACTTCAACAAACTTATCAGTAAGGAGAGAGATAAAAATATGAAAACCTCACATCTGTTAATTACCCTATTGGCTGCATTTACAATTCTCGCAACGGCTTGTGCGCCACAGGCAACGCCCACGCAGCCTCCGGCCACACAAGCGCCACCGGCTCAAGCAGCAACTACTGCGCCTGCCACTCAAGCTCCTGCCCCACAATCGCCGTATGGCTCGTCAGCAACACAAGCGCCAGCCACCACTGCGCCAGCGACAGCCGCGCCCGTCAATACACCCACCGGTCCGGCGACCGTCATGGTCACAAGTAATTCCAAATATGGTTCGATCCTCACCGATGCAAATGGAATGACGCTTTACATGTTCCTGAACGATACTTCAACGACATCCACTTGCACTGGAGGTTGTGCCACCCTTTGGCCCGCGCTGCTGACCAACGGAAGTCCGGTCGCGGGCACGGGTGTGGACGGCACCAAGCTTGGAACCAGTACCCGCGCAGATGGCGGCGTGCAGGTAACTTACAACGGTCATCCGCTTTATTATTTTTCCAGTGACAAAGCTGCGGGCGACACGAATGGTCAGGGCATCAAGAGCATCTGGTATGTTGTGTCCCCGGCCGGAGATGCCATCAAACAATAAATTGCTGATGGTGGTTCAAAAAGTGGGGCGTTTCAAGAGCGCGGTCGTTTTGCTC
>JAJYOO010000437.1 GCA_021796155.1 Chloroflexota bacterium | reverse complement strand
CTATTGACAATTCTATTCGCAATTAGGATACGAATCATTATGGCCTCGCATGTAGTGTATGACAAGCGAGGCCATGATATATCTGACTTTGGTTGAGTTTCTTACCTAGCCGGACGGATAGTGGGGTTACGTTAGCTTTTGTTCAATTGACACTTTGACAGCTTCAACGCGGCTATCGACACCGAGCTTTTGAAAAATGTTCGAGATGTGAAATTTTACCGTTCCCAAACTGATGACCAGGCGCTCGGCAATTTCGTGATTGTTGAGTCCATCCACCATGCACTTGAGCACGTCACGTTCGCGTTCGGTCAATTGGTTGCCGGGGATTTGCGGCTGAGCTGCGGATTGCGCCAACGCTTGTGCGGCTTCCGGCGACAAAGTCATTTTCCCCGCGCACGCAGAACGAATCGCATTTGCCAATTCCGAAGCGGTCACGTTCTTCTGCAAATAACCAACTGCACCGGCCTGCAACGCACCCTGCACCATGTTCTGTTCGGAGAAACTTGTGAGCGCGATGACTTTGACCTGCGGATATTTTTGATGGATCTCACGTGTCGCGGCGACGCCGTCTACTTCGGGCATCATTAAGTCCATCAATACAACATCCGGTTTATGAAGCGAAACCATTTGAACGGCTTCCTTACCGTCCGATGCTTCGGCCACAAGCTGGAAGTCTTTATTGACTTTAAGAAATTTGCTCAACCCGCTGCGGACTACCGCGTGGTCGTCCACGATGATCAATTTGATTGTCATGCTGGCTCCTTTGCCGATTGCCCCTCGCCGATTTCGTCGCCGAGTCTTTTAACGCTGTTCCACGTGATGCTGACCGTTGTGCCTTTGCCGGGATTGCTGGTCACATAAAATTCTGCGCCGATGGTTTGTGCCCGCTCACGCATGATCCTCATGCCGAGACTGGTTGGTTTGATTTTATTGGTATCAAAGCCCGCGCCATTATCGTGGATTTCCATATGAAGTCCCACGCAGGAAATGATGAGATTGATATCCACCTGTGTGGCGCGTGAATATTTAACGATGTTGTTCAGACTTTCCTGGGCGATGCGATATAGCGCAACCTGGACTTCGGGCGGAAGTTTGCAATCGCCTTCGGCCGATAACTTGACCGGCAAGCGGGCGCGGCCAATTACGGCTTCGCTTAACTGTTTGAGCAAATCTTCAAACCGCGATTGCGTCAACGCCGCGGGACGCAACTCAAGCAGGAGCGTCCGCATTTCGGCTAATGCGCCGCGCGTCAGTTGTCGTAATTCTTCAGTAGATTGCTTCGCTTCTTCGACATCTGTTGCCCACAAGTCGGGTAGGACTTCGGCGATCAAACTTGCGGAAAATAAAGTCTGCGTGACGGCATCATGCAAGTCCCGCGCCAAGCGTGCCTTCTCGCTGGCTACCGCTTCCTGCGCGGCATTCTCGGCCAGGGCCTTTTCCGCTTTTTGGCGGTGAGTCATTTCTTCCTGCAAGCGTTCGTTGATCTGTTGTAATTCACTCGTCCGTTCTTCGACGCGTTGTTCCAGTGTGCGGCGGTATTCGTTTGCCTGTGCATTCAATTTTTCTGCGGCCCGTTTTTCTTCCGTAATATCTTCGATCAAGCCGATCACATATTGGAGCTTGCCATTTGCATCGCGTACTGCTGAAAAATTTACGCGTCCCCAAAAGATGGAACCATCCTTGCGGACATAACGTTTTTCGACAACGTATTGATTACGCTTGCCCTCCAGTAATTCTTGATAAAGTAGCCGATCAAGATCGCGGTCTTCCTTTAAAGTAAATTCGCGCGAGGAAACGCGCTTCAATTCCTCTTCAGAATATCCTGTAATACGCTGTGCGGATTTATTCGCCGTAATGATGTGATGATCCAATCCCAGCAGGGCAACGCCAACGGATGCACTTTCAAACACGGCTCGAAAGCGCGCTTCTGATTGACGCAGTTCTTCTTCCGCGCGTTTTTGTTCTTCGATGTCTTCCACCATGCCAACTAGGAATCTTGGTTTTCCATCTGGTCCGCGCACCGTGGACATGGTGACATGTGCCCAAAATACTTCGCCGTTTTTTCGGATATAGCGGCGATCCACTTCGTAAGAATCGCTTTGCCC
Organism: Chloroflexota bacterium; assembly: GCA_021796155.1. The sequence continues at coordinate 666 of JAJYOO010000437.1, read as the reverse complement.
GCTTGCCAACGTATCGAACAAAGTATTAGATCGATCTATATCATCCACGTACGTTGCCTCGACGGCGGTCATCCCGATCAACTCTTCGCGCGTCCGCCCGAACGTGCGGCAGATCGCGGGGTTGGCGTCAATGATTTTGTGATCCAGGCCCATGATACCGATCCCAATCGCCGCGTCATGGAACATGGCCTGGAAGCGTGCCTCAGACACGGAAAGTTTTTCCGCCGCCCGGTTGACCAGCGCTTCTTCGGCCATTTTGCGGAGAGCAATCTCCTCTTCCAGTTTTTGATTTGCAACGCGCAATTCTTCGGTGCGTTGTGCAACTTCTTTTTCAAGAAGTTCGTGTTGTTTCAGAGTAATGGATCGAATGCGTGCAGCCGTGACCAGAATCCCAACCGACAAAATAAGCACCAGTCCGCGCAAGAGCCATGTTTCCCACCAGGAAATATTTGCGGGAATGATGCCACTCATTTCTGCCCACATGATAACGAGCAGGGCAGCAAGCAACATCAGAATCAAAGCTGTGATGGTACGCATGGAACTTGAGATTACTTTTCCCAAAATATTCTAGCACCCACTTTTCCAATTTTCATCAGATTTGTGACATGTAACCGAAGATGAAGGATTAACTTCACCTTCTAAATTACTAAAAAAAACAAAACGCTT
>JAJYOO010000038.1 GCA_021796155.1 Chloroflexota bacterium | reverse complement strand
TCCCCATCCACACCCCAATCACGATGATTGGGATGAAGCTCCATATCGCAAGTTCAAGCGTGGCCGGAAAATAAGTCAGGATGGCGTTAATAACCGGTCGCTGTGCAGTCTTCGAATACCCCAAGTCACCATGCAGAACTCGAGACAACCAATTCCAATATTGAATCGGGATCGGCTGGTCAAGCCCGTATTTCAAAATAAGTTGATTGAGAGCATTCGCGGTTTTCGGAGGCGAAGACACGTATAGGGCTGCGCGGGTAGCCGGGTCAAGGAACGAGATCATCGCAAAAATCAAAATGCTTAGCCCAATCAAAACGATGGGCAGGATCAACAATCGGCGAACGATGTATGAAACCATCAGAAACTCCTTGAATATCTAAAACACGTCAAACGACGCGCAGACCAACTTTGCGTTATTCTGCCTTAATACGTGTTTTGAAATTCGCTTTACCACAGATGAACACAGGCGGGAAAGATTCCAATTGCTAAACAGGACTTTTCAAGCTCGGCGTTTGTCCATGCTTATCTACGGTAAATTCTTGCTTGGAAACATAACTTTGATTTGGACAGGGGCCGAGAAAATTCCCGACCCCTGTCCCAAACTTACTTACATTACTTTACTGCACCAGGTTCCAACTACTGCCCTTTACTCAACGCGTAAAAATAGAACGATGAGTAGATCGGATTGTAGTAATAACCATGGACCCATTCCTGCTCATAATGTCGAGCAGTGGGCGCAACAGCGAAGATGTCAAGCGCATTATCTACGGCCAGCTTATTCAACTGTGCATAGAGTGTGGCGCGCTGAGATTGGTCTGACGAAGACACGGCCTGATTGATCAGGGTGTCCATCTGCTTCTGCAACGTGGGATCAAAGCTCTGTGTACCAGAGTATGCGCCGCCGCTGCCGAGGTATGGAGCAACCCAATCATTCGGGTCGTGGTAATCCTCAAGCCAGCCAAGCCAAAATGCGGACAATCGGCTGCCTTCATAGTCCTTCAAGAACACAGGCCACGGTTCATCGTTCACAGCGAGGTGGAACTTGGGGTTAACCTTGGCGAGGTTCTGTGCAAGGATCTGGCCTGCAATCTGGCGGGTCGTGTTGCCGGTGTTGTACATATAAGCCAGATAGAAGCCCTTATTGTTAAGATCAGTCAAGCCGGGATCTTGAGCTGCAGCAGCGAATTCAGACTTGCAGGTATCCAAACTGAATTGCTGAGGCTGAGCGCTGGTGTCATAACCAAGCTCGCCCGGAGGGATCGGTCCGTTCGGCTGAACAGCTTCACCATTGTAGACCTGCTTGATGAAGGTATTGAAATCAAAGCAGGCAACGAAAGCTTTACGAACATGGATATCGGCAAAGAAGTTCGGAGGAACGCCGTTGCCATCCAGTTTTCCGGAGCCGAGGAAGGAATTGCCGCCAACCACGTTCACATTCTGGTTGAAGAACAAGTCGTCTTCCTCAAGTCCTGGCATACCTTTGTACAAGCGCAGGAAACCACTTGCATTGGCTGGCTGGCATTGACCATTCCCCGATCCATCGCATGTTTCCTTCACCAACGGATCAACCTGGGCAATATAGTTACGGTCAACATCAGCAAAGTCGGCATCACCGGTCTCTAACATCGCGAGGCGCGTACCGAATTCGTTGACGATCTTGATGACGACGTGAGCGATCTTGGCGGTACCGGAAGGGCCATTGGGCCATAAGGGTTGCGTCGCCCAATAGTTCGGGTTCGCATCGAGGTCAATCTCGTTGCCCTTGTCCCAATTCTTGAGCATGTAAGGACCCGTGCCGTTCATCTTGTCGAAGAGCGGATCGGCCTGGGCATCGGGATTATTGAACTTTTGCGCGTCGGTGCAGTTACCATCCCAATCACCCTGTTGGACAGCCCATTTCTGGTCGAGGATGCTGCCCCATGAGTTAGCAATGGAGGCAAGGAATGGGCCCCACGGTTGCTTAAGGGTCATGGTCACAGTCATGGCAGTATCATCAGCCACGATCATCTTTTGTGCGGCCTGGCACGCAGCAACAAAGTCACCGTTGTACATCGTGTTCACGACGTCGTCGCCGGTCTTATCGCCAGGCTTGACGGTCCCATCCAGGAACGTACCGGTAACTGAAGGCCCAAAGAATGGCTGTAACATGATCCATTGCGGTCCGCTGTCACGGCTCTGGATAAAGCCGCGCACGAAGGAATACGCAACATCACTGGCTGTCAACGTATCGCCGTTATGGAATTTGACATTCGGGCGAATATTGAAAGTGTAAGTTAAGCCATCCGGGGAAACCTTCCAAGCCGTGGCAAGCATGGGAACGTATTGGTCAACATGCTCACGGTTGTAAAAGATCAACCCTTCGTAAACGTTTTGTATGATCGAGCCGCTGGCCGTGTCATAAGCCCATGCAGGGTCTAATGACTGTGGGTCGCAGCCTTCACATGCATAAACAAGCGTATCAGGATTCTTGATGGTAGGGGTCGGTGCTGCGGTTGGTTGCGCTGTTCCCGCAGGCGTAGCGCTGGCAGAAGGTGCCGCGGGCTGTGGTGCTGAAGTAGAAGGTGCAGACGTTGCCGTAGCTGGTCCGCAAGCCGTAAGCACCATACCGATAACCATCACAAAGCTTACTATCGTTAAAAGCTTACGCATGGTTCTCTTCTCCTGCTATTCTCCTCATAATTTTTAAATTCAGAGTTTCTCGAATACATCTAAGGCGCTAAAGGCCACCTTCACAGTGTAGGGCTTCGACCACCTCCTCTCTTTTCATTAACGCATAAATTGTTCGGCAAAGTGGCATGCCGCAAAATGCCCCGGCTTTACTTCTCGAAAGGCGGGCACTTGCTCAGCACAGATTGGTTGGGCAAATGGACAACGTGTACGGAAACGACAACCCGAGGGTGGATTTACAGGAGAAGGTACATCGCCCTCCAGGATCATTCGCTGCCGCTTTGCTTCTACTAACGGATCGGGAACGGGAACCGCGGATAATAGTGCTTGAGTATAAGGATGAAGCGGAGTCCTGTACAATTCGCTCCGGTCCGCAATCTCAACAATAATGCCAAGATACATCACCGCCACGCGATCACTGATATGGCGTACCATGGACAGGTCGTGCGCGATGAAAAGATAAGTCAGATTGAACTGCTGCTGTAGATCCTCCAATAGATTCACTACCTGCGCCTGGATGGATACATCCAGCGCGGAAATAGGCTCATCACAAACAATGAAGGAAGGCTGCAAAGCCAGCGCGCGAGCAATGCCGATACGTTGGCGCTGTCCGCCGGAGAACTCATGAGGATAGCGCGTGACATAAGCCGGATTCAATTTCACAACATTGAGCAGATAAGCGACGCGTTCCCGGACCTCTTTGGCGTTGGCCGCGTTATGGACAATTAACGGTTCCCCGATAGTTTCCCCCACGGTCATTCGCGGATTGAGGCTGGCATACGGGTCCTGGAAAATAATCTGCATCTTGCGACGCATCTTCCGCATCTCTTCTTTTCTGAGTTTCACTAAATTAACATCCTCAAAAAAGACATCACCCGATGTGGGTTTATAAAGCTGCAAAACGGTCCGGCCCGTAGTAGTTTTGCCGCACCCGGATTCGCCCACCAGGCCCAATGTTTCGCCGCGGCGAACCGAAAAACTGACTCCATCTACCGCATGGACGGCCCCCACCTGACGGCGTACAACTCCACGGTAAATAGGAAAGTGCATCTTAAGATTTTCAACCCGCAGGATAACTTCCTTGTTATTGTCGCTCATGAGCGACTTCTCCCAGTTCGAGTATCAACCCAGCAAGCTACGCGGTGTTCTGGTGCTACTGGTTCGAGCAATGGATTTTCCTTCCAACAACGCTCAATGGCCCACTTACAACGCGGCGCGAAGGGACATGATTCCGGTTTTTGATATAAAACCGGAGGCTGGCCTTCGATGGAAAATAAACGTCTCTTTTCTGTTTCATCCACACGCGGAAGACTGCCAAGCAAACCAATCGTATATGGGTGCCGGGGATTGGCATAAAGCTCTCCCACTGGAGCTTCTTCGATAATATATCCGCCATACATGACAAGGACGCGCTTTGCCAGACCAGCTATGATACCCAGGTCATGAGTAATCCAGATAATTGCCATTCCCAGTTCATCACGCAGTCGTTTAACGAGGTCTGTGATCTGCGCCTGAATCGTCACATCCAATGCCGTAGTGGGTTCATCCGCAATCAGAACCTGCGGCGAACACGCGAGTGCCATGGCAATCATCACACGTTGACGCATGCCACCGGAGAACTGATGAGGAAAATCATTCAAGCGCTCTTGAGCCTGCGGAATACCCACCATCGAAAGCAATTCCGCGGCACGCCCGCGCGCCTGGCCTCGACTCATGCCGACGTGTAGCATAAGCGGTTCCTCCAACTGACGGCCAATGGTCAATACCGGGTTAAGCGAAGTCATAGGGTCTTGAAAGACCATGCTGATTTGCGCCCCTCGCACATGCCTGATCTCTTCATTCGACATTCGAAGCAAATCCTGTCCAAAGAACAGAACCTTTCCTGCAACTATTTTTCCAGGCGGCACTGGGATCAGGCGCAAGATAGACATCATTGTGGCGCTCTTACCACAACCACTTTCTCCAACAACCCCCAATGTTTCTCCTTCTTTCAGATCAAATGATATTCCATTGACTGCGTGAACAACCCCCTCTGGCGTTTTGAAGACCGTCTCAAGTCCTTGCACATCCAGTAAAGCTTCAGACATTATTATTTTGTCCTTTGCAGTCTATTTATAAAAACGCAATAAATTACTAGCGACTTGAGATTATACGACGGTTTTGAAATGGTGCTGTGACCTTAATCGCTTTTTAATGTAAGCCCTCGTTGACATTCCAATTCCCAAAATGTAGAATGGACTGGCTACATAACTTCAGCAAAACGGAGAGGATGAAATGCTAGAAGACTTCAAAAAATTCATCATGCGGGGCAATGTGATGGACTTGGCCGTGGCTGTGATCATCGGCGGCGCGTTTGGGAAAATCATCAGCTCGCTGGTAAGTGATATCATCATGCCGTTGATTGGTCTGATCATTGGAGGAATTGATTTCAGCGGCCTAGCCTTCACGGTTGGAAGCGCAAAGGTGACCTACGGCAACTTCATCAACAATGTTGTCGACTTCGTAATCATCGCTTTCGTAATCTTCCTGATGGTACGCGCCATCACCGGCCTTGAAAAAATGGCGACCCGCCCCACACCGGCCGCCGCGCCGACTACCAAAGAATGTCCATATTGTTTTTCAACTATTGCGCTCAAAGCCACGCGCTGTCCGAACTGCACTTCAGAAATCAAATAGAAAGATCAAGCAACAAAATATTTCTCTGGCGAGGCCGTCAAGCCTCGCCAGAGCGCGTATAATGACCCCATGGACTTTCTCGATAAACTAAACCCTCAACAAAAGAAAGCGGTCGCAGCCGGGACGGGGCCAATTTTAGTGCTGGCCGGTCCCGGGTCCGGAAAGACGCGGGTGCTGACTCAACGCGTCGCGTATTTGATCGCGAACGAAGGCATCCGCCCATACCGAATCCTGGCTGTGACATTCACCAACAAAGCCGCGCGCGAAATGCAATCACGCGTTGAAAAGTTATTAGGCAGTGACGCGACGCAAGGCATGATGCTTGGGACGTTCCATTCGATCTGCGCGCGCTTGCTGCGACGAGAGTCGGAGTTTCTTCCGCTCGAATCAAATTTCGTAATCTTCGACGCGGACGACCAAGAGCGAATCGTCAAGGGCATTATCAAAGAATTTAATCTCAATGAAAAGTTATATCGCGCTGCCAGTGTTCATGCCGCGATCTCGAATGCAAAGAATGAACTCATCGGCGCAGACGATTTTCCGATTACCAATTACAAAGATGAAGTCGTCAAGCGTGTTTATGCAGAATATCAAAAACGACTCATTGCCAGCAACGCGGTGGACTTCGATGATTTATTGGTTTACACCGCGCGTCTGCTGGAAGACAATCCCGCAGTGCGCGAAAAATATGCGCGGCGATTCGAACATGTATTGGTGGATGAATTCCAGGATACAAATTTAGCGCAATATACTTTATTGAAACATCTTGCATCAGCACATCACAATATTTTCGTGGTCGGCGATCCCGATCAATCCGTGTATCGCTGGCGTGGCGCGGATTGGCGCAACGTGCAGCGTTTTGAGCAAGACTTTTCAGACGCGCAAGTCATTTTATTGGAACAAAATTATCGCTCACGCCAAACGATTCTTAACGCGGCTATGTCGGTCATTGACCGCGCACCACATCGTCGCAAGAAAAATCTTTTTACCGAACGCGGCGCGGGCGAGAAGATTTATTTTTATGAAGCGCCCGATGATTATGCTGAAGCATCGTTCGTCGTAGACAGCATCGCACAACTCGTCGCCAGCCGCGACTTTGAACCCGGCGATTGCGCTGTGATGTATCGAACCAACGCGCAATCCCGCTTGTTGGAAGAAGCATTTTTACAAGCAAGATTGCCATATCGCTTGGTCGGCGCGCAGCGATTCTATGGACGGCGCGAAGTCAAAGACGTGATCGCATTTCTGCGGCTCGTTCATAATCCTGCTGATGAAGCCAGCCTCGACCGCGTCATCAATGTCCCGCCGCGCGGCATCGGCGATAAAACGTTGACGACGTTACATCTGGTCGCGCGCCAAAATAATATTTCCGCTGGACTGGTTCTGCTTGATTTAGCGCGCGGCTCCGACTCACCGTTCTGGGCTTCGTTCACTGGACGCGCTGCCATCCCCCTTGCTGACTTCGGCGCGTCACTTGCTAATTGGAAAACAGCTGCGCCTGCGCTCACTGTTTCAGAACTCTTTGACCGCATTGTCAACGATCTCAATTACAAAGCTTATATTGATGATGAATCCGAAGAAGGCGTGGATCGTTGGGAAAACGTTCAAGAGCTGCGCCGTCTTGCGCTTGAATATTCGACGCGCACGCTCGATGAATTTCTCGAAAACGTCGCGCTGGTTGCCGATCAAGACACCATCAAAGAAAATATAAATGCGCCTACGCTGCTCACCCTCCACGCCGCAAAGGGACTTGAATTTGGTGCGGTCTTTATCGTCGGCCTTGACGACGGTATTCTTCCGCACAGCCGCTCCTTTGATGAGCCTGAAGCAATGGAAGAAGAGCGCCGCTTATTTTATGTCGGAATCACGCGTGCAAAAGATCGCCTGTATTTAATCCGCGCAATTCAACGCGGCGGACGCGGTTACGCGGAAGAAACGTATCCATCGCGTTATCTGGAAGATATTCCCGAGGAACTACTGGTCGGTAAATCGCGGACAGGCCGTGGACTCAAAAGCCGCGCGCGTGAGTCGGTTTGGGCCGCATCTTTCCGGACATCACAAGCGGCTCCCGTTATGGAATCCAAATTCCGCGCCGGGACGCGCGTCAAGCATCCGGTCTGGGGTGACGGCATCGTGCTCGATAGCAAAGTCCAGGAGGATGATGAGATCGTGGATGTTGTGTTTGAATCGGTTGGCATCAAAAGACTCGCCGCGAGTCTGGCACATTTATCGGTAATTTAGTTCAGATGTCATGCTGAGAAGCACAGCGACGAAGCATCTCATCCGTTCCTCATGCCAAATCGAGACTCTTCGCTTCGCTCAGAGTGACATGAAGACATAAGGAGAGAACAGTGGAATACGTAAAATTTGGTAATACCGGCATGAAAGTCTCACGCCTGTGCTTGGGCATGATGACGTATGGAAACAAAAAATGGCGTGAGTGGGTCTTGACGGAAGATGAAGCCAAGCCATTTGTTAAACGTTCACTGGACGCCGGAGTCAACTTCTTCGACACCGCTGACGTTTATTCGTTTGGCGCGAGCGAAGAAGTGTTGGGCAATACGCTGAAAGCCTTTGGCATCAAACGCGAGACAGTGGTTGTCGCGACGAAAGTCTATCAAGTTATGAGCGATGACATCAACGACCGCGGGCTTTCGCGCAAGCACATCATGGACGGAATTGATAAATCTTTGAAGCGTCTTAAGATGGATTACGTTGACCTTTATCAAATCCATCGCTGGGATTACAACACGCCCATTGAAGAGACCATGGAAGCTCTGCATGATGTTGTCAAATCAGGCAAGGCGCGTTATATCGGTGCATCGTCCATGTTTGCCTGGCAATTTTCCAAAGCACAGTACACCGCACAACTTCACGGCTGGACGCGTTTTGTCTCAATGCAGAATCACTACAATCTCGTTTATCGCGAAGAAGAGCGCGAAATGATCCCATGTGTCCGCGATCAAGGCGTGGCGATGATTCCGTGGAGTCCAATGGCGCGCGGATTCTTTGCTGGCAACCGCACCCGCGATGGAGGCGGCGAAACGACGCGTGCGAAGACCGATCCATTTGCAACTCAACTCTATTTCCGCGAGGAAGATTTCACCATTGCCGAGCGCGTCAACGAAATAGCAAAAGACTTCGGCGTCAGCGGATCACAGATCGCGCTGGCGTGGGTTTTGAGCAAGCCCTACGTCACTGCGCCAATTATCGGAGCTAGCAAAATGAATCATCTCGATGAAGCCATCGCCGCGTTGGACATCAAATTATCCGAAGAAGAAACCAAGCAGCTCGAAGAGCTTTATCAGCCGCACGTGATTCGCGGTCATAGTTAAATGCTGCGGCTGGTTTATCTCGTCTACGAGATTTACAACTTCCTCTTTAGGCCTGTTTCGTTTGGCGTGCGAGTCCTGCTGGTCAAAGACGGTCAAATCTTATTGATAAAGCATACATACAAAAAGGGCTGGCACTTGCCTGGCGGCGGATTGAAACGCGGCGAGACCGTCGAAGAGGCGGCCCGCCGCGAGGCACGCGAGGAGACGGGGGCTGCATTGAAAAATATTCGGTTAGTCGGCATCTTCAGCAAATCGGAGGATGGTTTCAGCGGACATAATATTTTGTTCGCATCAAATGATTTCGACGTTGTCGGCCAACACGATCACGAAATTGCTGAAGCCCGCTTCTTCCCACTGGATGCCCTGCCCAGCGATCTTCTGCCGGATCATCGCCGCAAAGTGGATGAATATCACGCAGGCATTAAGTCACCGGCAATTGGAAAATGGTAAATCAAACAATTTCATCATTCCCGCCTGATTCGATTTTATGAAAGGAAATTATGTTTCATAACATTCCCGATGTAATGATCAAACGCATGAAGGAAATGGAAAGTCTGGATGTGACCGACCGTGTTGATGGAACACCGATCACAAAGCGTCTGCGACAGATTCCGCCTGAGACTGGAAAATTCCTAGCCTTGTTATGTGCCAGCGCGCCAAAAGGAAACGTGATCGAGATCGGGACCAGCGGCGGATACTCAAGCATGTGGCTTTCACTGGCCTGCCGCGTCCGCGGAGATAAACTGACCACGTTCGAAATCCTTCCCAACAAAATCGAGCTTGCAACGGAAACGTTTCTCACAGTCGGCATCGAGGGCGCGATAAATTTGGTTCATGGTGATGCACTTCAGTTGCTAGATCAATATCATCAAATCGCTTTTTGCTTTCTGGACGCCGAGAAAGATATTTACACTGACTGCTATGAAAAAGTCATTCCCAATTTGATCCCCGGCGGGTTGCTCGCCGCGGACAATGTCTTGAGTCACCAAGATAATTTAGCCTCGTTTGTGGAACATGCAGAAGCGGATTCCCGCGTCGACGCGCTGACGGTGCCAATCGGAAAAGGTGTACTTCTTTGTCGAAAGATTTAACAAGTTTGACGTAAAATATAGTTACGATATTTTCATCAGGGAGAATGCCTTGTCTGAAACTTTGAAGATTGTCATTCCAATGGCGGGTTGGGGAACGCGGATGCGCCCGCACACATGGAGCAAGCCGAAACCGCTGGTGGGCGTGGCAGGTAGAACCGCATTGGATTATTGCCTCGATATGTTCCAATCGGTCCCAAATCCGCAAAAGACAGAATATGTTTTCATTGTTGGTCCGTATCTTGGGGAAATGCAAATCCCGCCGTTCATCGAAGAACATTATCCGGATATCAAGGCGCATTATGTTGTGCAAGGCGAGATGAAGGGACAATCTCACGCCATGTACCTCGCGCGTCAACATCTCACTGGCCCGATGATCATGTGCTTTTCCGATACATTGATTGAGACTGACTTTTCATTTTTGGACCGCGAAAAAAGCGACGGCGTGGCATGGGTCAAGGAAATTCCCGATCCACGGCGATTTGGCGTCGCGGAAATTAACAAAGAAGGCTGGGTCACGCGTCTGATCGAGAAGCCGCAAACGATGGAAAATAATCTGGCAGTCGTTGGCTGCTATTATTTCAAGAGCGGTGAAAATTTAATAGGCGCCATCGAAGAACAGATGGAACGCAACGTTCAATTAAAGAACGAATTCTTCTTAGTGGACGCCATCAACATCATGATCGAACGTCACGCTGTAATGCGCGTCCAGAAGATCGAAACATGGCTGGACACCGGCACAATTGACGCGACGTTGGAAACTAACCGCTATTTGTTAGAACGTTGGAAAGTTGAAAAGCGCCGCCCTGAGCCTGTCGAAGGGTTGAAAAGTTCGCAACCTTCAAACCTTCAAACCTTTCAACAGGCAGGCGTGAAAATCAATGAACCTGTCTTCATTCATGAAACGGCTGAAATCAAAAATTCCACAATCGGGCCGTACGCGTCCATCGGCGCGGGCTGTAAGATTTCGGGAAGCCACATCGAAGACAGCATCGTCGAGGCGGAGTGTACGATCAAGGATTCAGCATTGAAAAGCTCTTTAATCGGCAAGCAGGCCAAAGTCGAGGGGCGAAGCGGCAAGGAATTCCTGAAGCTGAATGTTGGAGATAATAGTTCTGTCACCCTAGGGTAGTGAATTTTTCACTACCCTTTTTTTGGCGAAGCCGCTAGAATAGTCAATGATGGACACCGTAGAATGCCGCTCGGATTCTGAATACGCCGAACGTCCGCTGGCATTAACCTGGCAGGGATGCCGGTTCGAGATTGCTGAAATCCTGGGACGTTGGCGCGGGCCAAACGAAAAGGGCTTCCGCGTGAAGACGGCGGATGGCCAGGCTTTTGAATTAACTTATCGGGAAGTCCCCGATGAATGGCAAGTACAACCAATTTAAGTGTCGTTGCGCTTCGTCGCGATGACATCAACTAACGGAGGTTAAATGCAGGAACTGGCAGGTGTGCAAAGACTTTCCAAACGCGTGGCGGGATTGAAGCCCTCGGGCATCCGCAGATTTTTCGATATCGCCGCGACGATGAAAGATGTCATCTCGCTTGGCATCGGCGAACCGGATTTCACCACGCCCAAACCGATTCTCGACGCTGGCATTCAGTCGCTTCAACGAGGCGAGACGCATTACACGTCCAACCATGGCAAGATGGAATTACGTCAGGGCATCGCCGATAATCTGATGAAGTTGTACGGCGTGAAATATGACCCGGCTACCGAAATCGTCGCCACAGTCGGAGTCAGCGAGGCGCTGTATCTAACGTTCACAGCCATTCTCGATCCGGGCGATGAAGTCATCATCCCGACTCCATGCTTTGTTTCTTATCAAGCCGAGGTGATTCTCGCAGGCGGCAAGCCGGTTGAAATCCCAAGCCGAATCGAAAACAATTTTCAAGTTGATCCCAACGACATCCGCAAAGCGATCACGCCGCGTACGAAGGCCATCTTTATCGGTTATCCATCCAACCCGACCGGCGCCGTCGCAGAGCGTGATATTTTGTTGGAAGTCGCCAAGATCGCCGAACAGAACGATTTGATTGTGGTCTCGGATGAAATTTATGATCGGCTCGTGTATGGCTTCCAACATGTTTGTTTCCCGTCATTGAGCGAAAGCATCAAACGCCGCACCGTTTTGCTTGGCGGCTTTTCGAAAGATTATGCCATGACCGGCTGGCGCATCGGTTACGCGGCCGGCCCCGCAGACATCATCAAAGGTCTTGTCCGCATTCATCAATACACGATCATGTCCGCGCCAACAACTGCACAGGACGCTGCC
>JAJYOO010000436.1 GCA_021796155.1 Chloroflexota bacterium | reverse complement strand
AGTTTAAGTGATAATTTTTTGCTAGGCCATAGCGGCGGTCTTTTCCCGGACCGTAAAACGGTCGCGCGTGAAATCCATGATTTGGCAGTTCAATTTGACTTTTCCCTTGATCCCGAAATATATGTTGATTCATTGACTGTCGGCGAACGACAGCAATTAGAGATCCTACGCTTGTTGTGGCTCGGCGCGCGCGTTCTGATTTTGGATGAACCAACCACCGGCATCAGCGCCAGCCAAAGGGATAAATTGTTTGTAACTCTCCGCAAACTTGCCGCGCAAGGCATGACGATCATCTTTGTTTCCCATAAATTGGAAGATGTCGAGGCGCTGTGCCATAAAGTGGCAGTATTGACCGCTGGTAAATTGGTGGGAGAGGCCTCGGCTCCATTCAACGCGAAGAAATTAGTAGAGATGATGTTTGGGAAGGAAATTTCTTTGGGCGCGCGTCGTCCGTTAAAGCCGGGGGCAAAGGTACTGGAATTACGCGATCTTGCAGTGGAGGATATTCGTCTTCGTTTAGCGGATATCAATCTTGAGGTTTGCACAGGTGAAGTGATCGGTATGGCAGGCATGGAAGGAAGCGGCCAGGGACCTTTCATCCGTGCGTGCGCCGGTTTGATCCGCCCGGTCAATGGCAAAGTGCTGGTGAATAATCACGATCTGACCGGATCTTCTTATCATGTCTACAAGCGGAACGGTGTTTCGTTCATGCCCGCTTCGCGCATGGAAGAAGGATTAGTGCCCGGCTTGACCTTGACCGAGCATTTTGTTTTGGCTGAAGAGACTCAGGGTTTGTTCGTTGACAATGACAAGGGAAGGAGCCTTGCCGAAGAGCGGATCAAATCCTTTAACATTCGCGGCACACCGGTCAGTACGGTTGAGTCACTTTCGGGCGGCAATCAACAACGCGCGTTGCTGGCATTGCTTCGGTCTCCGCTTTCGTTGATTTTATTGGAACATCCGACGCGCGGTTTGGATATTGAATCGACGATCTACATCTGGAGCAAGCTCAGGGAACGCTGCCAGCAAGGAACAGCCATCGTTTTCATTTCTTCCGACTTGGAAGAAATTCTGCAATATAGCGATCGTGTGCTGGTCTTCTTCAGCGGCAAGGTGACGCCGCCTCTAGATGTCGCGTCTTTGACCACGGCAAAACTTGGGGAATTGATCGGAGGCATGGGCTGGAATAAATTGACTTCGGGAGGCGCGCGTGAAAAATAACATCTGGGTCAACATTGGATTTCAAATCGGCGCGTTGATTGTTGCGTTACTGATTACAACGCTTCTTCTAGTTGCCGCAGGAGCGCCGCCGTTCAAGGCGTATGAAAGCATCTTCACCGGTGCATTTGGCTCATCGAACGATGTGATGAATATTCTCATTAGTTGGTCGCCGTTATTGCTGACGACCGCGGGTGTATTGATCACGTTCTCTGCCGGGCTTTGGAATATCGGCGTAGAAGGGCAGATGGTGCTTGGTTCCATCTTCGCGACGTGGATGTTGCGCCTGCTTCAAAACACCAATGTGCCGCCCGCTTTGATCATCGTTTTGGGAATCCTCTTCGGCATGATTGGCGGCGCGTTATGGGCGGCTTTGGCTGGCGCGTTAAAAACCTTTGGCGGCGTGAACGAAATCTTCGGCGGACTCGGACTTAATTTCGTGGCTACGGCTCTGACGATCTATCTGGTCTTCGGTCCGTGGAAGCGGCCTGGGGTTGGCTCGATGTCCGGCACGCAGCCGTTCGATGAGAAATTATGGCTGCCGACTATATCGAACACGGGCTTGAGTCCGTGGGCTTTGGGTATATCCGTTTTAGTTGTAGTGATTATTTACTTTTTGCTGCGCGGCACATACTTCGGTTTGAAGTTAAAAGCAGTTGGCAAGAATATGAAAGCCGCTTTCCTTTTGGGCGTTCCAACCTGGCAATATAGCATGTTTTCCTTTTTGTTGTGCGGAGCATTCGTTGGATTAGCTGGCGCCATTCAAGTGACCGCTGTCTATCATCGCTTGTTGCCGAACATTTCGAACGGATATGGCTTCCTCGGTCTGCTGGTGGCGATGTTGATCAACTACCAAGCCATTTGGGTCCTTCCGATTGCGTTTTTCTTCGCGGCGTTGAATGTCGGCGGTGTTCAATTGCAGATCGTTTATAAAATGGATTCATCTTTTGCAGGTGTGTTGCAGGATCTGTTAGTGCTGTTGGTCCTGCTGGGACAAGGTATGCGCGAGCGCTTCTTGAGGAAGGCATAGGAGTTTTTATGGATACCGTATTGATTGGCTTGGCTGGAGTTTTGGCAGCGGCGGCGCCGGTTCTATTCGCGGTGATCGGCGAGACGATCACCGAACGCGCTGGCATCATAAATCTCTCACTCAATGGAACGATTCTTCTTTCAGCCATGGGCGGCTTTGCCGTGAGCTATGTGACTGGGGATCTCCTGCTGGGCTTTCTGGCTGGGATGGCGATCGGCGCGTTGATTGCATTTGTCGTTGCATTTGGAAGTATCACGCTTCATCAATCGCAAGTAGCTGTTGGATTCGTTCTTGCATTAGCCGGACGCGACCTCGCGTATTTTCTCGGCGTTCCGTATATGAACACACCAGGTCCAACATTGCCTACTTTGCCTATTCCTTTATTGAAAAATATTCCCATCATTGGCCCCATCTTCTTCCGCTTGGATGCCGTTACATATATCAGTTTCATTTTGATAATCTTAGCTTGGGTGTGGATCTTCCGCACGCGTCCCGGATTGATGTTGCAGGGTATCGGGGAACGTCCCGCCGCGGCCAA
>JAJYOO010000435.1 GCA_021796155.1 Chloroflexota bacterium | reverse complement strand
AGAATTTTCTGGCAATTCTGCTTTTTGTGCATGGTTCTAAACTTGACAGTCATATTACTGACCACTATGATTGAAGTAGATTGGACTATGAAGTCTCAATGAAGGAAAGGTAATTCATGTTTCGAAGTTTCAGACTTCGCCCAAGGCAATTGATTTTGGCCATCATCCTTATGCTGGTTGGATTCGCCGGCATCTTTTATTTTTCCGGTACTGATGTCACAGTGGGGACAACGGATCTCACTTCGTTGGGACTCTTGCTTGGCGGTTTGATCTTCTATGGCGGGATACTTGTCATCGTTGCGATGTTCGAGAGTGAAACAGTGCTTTCCATTGCCTTGTTATTGCCCTCCATTGTGGCAGTTGCCATTTTTGTTTATGGCTTTATTGGATGGTCCATCCGCGTTTCATTAAGTCAGTGGCAGGGACTGCGTCCCGACTATACTTGGGCGGGATTGAGTCAATATTACAACCTCTTCAATAACGATCCGCGTTTTTTGATTGATGTCCGCAACACGGCGGTCTTCACGGTCGGATTTATTTTGGGATGTCTCATTATCGGTTTGGGATTGGCGATCCTCCTTGACCAGAAACTGAAAGGCGAGGCGTTGTTTCGCGGTATCTTCCTCTTCCCAATGTCCATCTCATTCATTGCATCCGGTGTGGTTTGGGCCTGGTTAATGAATCCGGCAACGGGTGATCGTCTGACCGGTATTAACTTGATTTTCCATTCTTTGCATTTGGATTTTCTGATCAATCTCTGGTACACAAACCCACAGCCATGGGGGATGGCGTTCACGGTCATTCCTGCTGTGTGGCAGCTTTCCGGATTTACGATGGCGCTTTATCTTGGCGGAATCCGCAGCATCTCCGACGATTTGCGCGAGGCCGCCCGCGTGGACGGCGCCACAGAATTTGAAATCTATCGCTACATCATTTTGCCAATGCTCCAGCCCGTGACGCTTAGCGCGGTCATCATCCTCGGACACATGTCGCTCAAAATCTTCGACCTGATCGTGGCTCTTGGCAAACAGGATATCCGCCTTGACGTTCCTGGAATTTATATGTGGGATACCACTTTCAAAGCGCAAAATTATGCTCAAGGCGCTGCAATTGGTGTGTTGATGCTGGTCAGCGTGGCGGTCCTGGTCGTTCCTTATCTGGTTCAAAATATGCGTACGGAGACTGAGATATGAATCGCCGCGTCGCAACGAATGCGTTGTTTTATTTCATCTTGATCGCGTTTGCCGTTGTCTTTTTGCTTCCGATCTATCTTATGCTGCTGACCGGTTTCAAGCCGTTCAACGAAGTTGATCTCAAAACGATGTGGAGCCTGCCGACCAACGGACTTCATGTCGAAAACTTTATCGCCGGATTCGCACAGCTCGCGCCAAACTTGAAAAACAGCTTGATGATGGTGATCCCGGAAGCCATCCTTTCGTCCCTGCTTGGTTCGCTTAATGGTTATCTTCTCTCGAAGTGGAAATTCCGCGGGTCGAATTTGCTTTTCACGCTGATTCTCTTCGGTATGTTCATCCCTTATCAAAGCATCCTGATTCCGCTGGTCATGTTCATGCAGTTCATCAAATTGTATGGCGACTTGCCGGGACTGGTGCTTGTGCATATCATTTATGGAATCCCAATCACCACCCTGATTTTCCGCAATTATTACGCGGGCATTTCCACCGAAATCCTCGAAGCCGGGCGCATTGACGGCGCAAGCTTGATGGGGCTTTATCGTCACATCATGCTTCCGTTGTCCGCGCCGAGTTTTGCGGTGGTCATCATTTGGCAATTCACGCAAGCATGGAATGAATTCCTCTTTGCGGTCATTCTCACCAATCAATCACATTGGCCGGTAACAGTGGCGCTAAACAATTTGGCAGGCAGCCAACTTGTCCAGTGGAATGTTCTGATGGCGGCAACTTTGCTTGCCGCACTGCCAACGCTTTTGGTCTATATTTTCCTCGGGCGTTTCTTCCTGCGCGGCTTGATGGCTGGCGCACTCAAAGGCTAATTCATGAAATGGATGCGATCAAAAATCGTGTCCATTTTTATTTAAGCGAGGAACAATGGAATATCGTCAATTGGGGCGAACGGGTTGGAAAGTCTCAGCCATCAGTTTTGGGGCGTGGGCCATCGGTGCGGATTGGGGAACGGTCAATGATAAAGATTCCATCGCCGCGTTGAATCGTGCCATTGATCTTGGAGTCAACTTCATTGACACCGCAGACGTTTACGGTGACGGACGAAGTGAGCGCCTCGTTTCCCGACTTCAACGGGCTCGCCGTCAAAAAATCTTTGTCGCCACGAAAGCTGGCCGCCGTTTATCCCCACACACCGCGGACGGTTACAACCGCAAGAACCTGACGCGTTTTGTCGAACGCAGTTTGAAAAACCTGAATACTGATGCGATTGATCTTTTGCAATTGCATTGCCCGCCGACGGAAGTTTATTACCGCCCTGAAGTGTTCGATGTTCTCGACGATTTGGTGAGACAAGGTAAACTTCGCAATTACGGTGTGAGCGTCGAGAAAGTGGAAGAAGCGCTCAAAGCCATCGAATATCCAAACGTGAAAACGGTGCAAATCATTTTCAATATATTCCGCCAACGGCCCGCTGAACTTTTCTTCGAGCAGGCAAAGAAACACAACATTGGTATTATCGCGCGCGTCCCGTTGGCGAGTGGTTTGCTCACCGGCAAAATGAAACCGAATACAAAATTTGAATCCAGCGATCATCGCAAGTTCAATCGTCACGGTGAATCTTTTGATCGCGGCGAAACGTTTT
>JAJYOO010000434.1 GCA_021796155.1 Chloroflexota bacterium | reverse complement strand
TTTGATGGGCTATTCGCGCGGTTTCGACTGGAAGCTGTGCGGCGAGATCGGTTCGCTGGCAGCGGTCTATTGCCTCGAACAACGCGGACCGCAAAGCCACTCCTACACGCGCCATGATTTTGTCGAAAGATTCAGAAAACATTTTGATGACCAGGGCAAGTTGGACGAGATATTATAGAAACGATATTCGATATTCGAGAAGCGATAGCCGATCCCGAATATCGAATAACGATCAAGAAGGAGCAACTATGAGCGATAATAATTACGATATCAAAGATATTAATCAGGCCGAAGGCGGACGCCGCCGCATGGATTGGGCCGAGCGCGAAATGCCCGTCCTGCGCACCATCAGCGAACGCTTCAAGAAAGAGAAACCTCTCAAGGGTGTGCGCATGTCTGCCTGTCTACATGTGACGGCTGAGACCGCCAACCTGATGCGCGTTTTGCAGGAAGGCGGCGCGGACGTTGTCATCACGGCTTCCAATCCGCTTTCGACGCAGGACGACATCGCGGCTGTGCTGGTCAACCAGTACGAGATTCCCGTCTTTGCCATCAAAGGTGAGGACAATGTAACATACTACAAACACATCAAGGCCGCACTCGATCATAAACCACAAATCACGATGGACGACGGCGCGGATCTTGTCTCAACCATTCATAAGGATCGCCGCGAACTTCTGAAAGATATTGTCGGCGGCACCGAAGAAACTACCACGGGCGTTATCCGTCTGCGCGCCATGGCCGCCGACAAGATGCTCAACTTCCCGGTCATCGCTGTCAACGATGCCCTGACCAAGCACTTCTTCGATAACCGCTACGGCACAGGCCAATCCACACTTGACGGGATCATCCGCGCCACAAACGTCCTGCTGGCCGGTAAAGTCTTCGTAGTGGCCGGTTACGGGTGGTGCGGACGCGGTCTGGCATCGCGCGCCCGCGGCATGGGCGCACGCGTCATCGTCACCGAGATCGATCCATTGAAGGCGCTTGAAGCGGTCATGGATGGTTACGAAGTTTCCACGATGTTGGAAGCCGCCAAAACCGGCGACATCTTCTGCACCGTCACCGGCGATTTGAACGTGGTTGACGGCCCTCACTTCGAAGCCATGAAAGATGGCGCCATCGTCGCCAACAGCGGCCACTTCAACGTGGAGATCAACATCCCGGCGCTTCAGAAGATGAGCAAGGGCGAACCGAATCTCGTCCGCCCGTTCGTTCAGCAATACAACACCAACGACGGACGCAAGATCAACATCCTCGGCGAGGGACGCCTGATCAACCTCGCCTCTGCCGAAGGGCATCCGGCCTCCGTTATGGATATGTCTTTCGCCAATCAGGCTTTGGCCGCAGAATACATGCTCAAGAACGCGGACAAGCTCGAGAAGAAAGTCTATTCCGTCCCGGCTGACATCGACGCCAAGATCGCCCGCATCAAGCTGGATGCAATGGGCGTCAAGATCGACGTGCTGAGCGATGAGCAGACCAAGTATTTGAACTCCTGGCAGGAAGGCACATAAGCCAGCTGCCGGTGGACAGTTTTTAGTGATCAGTAAAAGACCCTAAAGGTTTTGAAAACCTTTAGGGTCTTTTTTTAGGAAAAGCCCAGAATAGTTCCATTGGGCTGCATAGTTATGTATCAAAGCGCATTCCTGACTATTGCGGTAGAGAGAGATGGATATACGGGCTGAAAGCCAAGTTCATTCTTGATCCGTGAGCAGAAAACTCGGAGAATTTAATAATCAGCGTGCATCCGCACTGATCCACGTCCTATATCGATTTTATGCGCAGCAAATACATAAAAGCAGAGACGCCCTTGCGAGCGTCTCTGTTGTTTCTTATTAGGCAGCGGCTGAACCGTCGCCGACTTCGGTCCACTGCGAGGCTGAACCGTCGCTCGGCCCGGCCTTGAAGCGGCCAAGCGTGAAGCCGGTTCCGGCGGGGATGAGCTTGCCGATGATGACGTTCTCTTTCAAGCCGTACAACGGATCGGAGGTCGAGCCAATGGCCGCACCCGCCAGCACCTTGATGGTGTGTTGGAAGGAGGAGGCCGAGAGCCACGAGTCCGTGCTGAGGGAGGCCTTGGTCACACCGAGCAGGGATTCAAGGAATTTGGCGGGCACTTTACCTTCGGCCAAAAGAATTTCGTTGGCCTTGCGGATCTCCTGACGATCCACCGTGTCGCCGGGCAGGCGCTTGCTGTCGCCCGGTCGGCTGACGGAGACTTTGCTCATCATCTTGCGAATGATGACCTCAAAGTGTTTGTCATGAATATTCTGGCCTTGCGAGCGATATACTTTTTGGACCTCGCTCATCAAATACATCTGGGCAGCTTCGCGTCCCTGAATGCGGAGCACGCGGTGCGGATTGAGGGAACCTTCG
Source organism: Chloroflexota bacterium (assembly GCA_021796155.1). The sequence continues at coordinate 431 of JAJYOO010000434.1, read as the reverse complement.
GTCAGCGGGCGTCCGGCTTCGACGTGATCTCCATCTTTTACCAACAGGCGGGAAGTCGAGGGAATATCGTAGGACTTTTCTTCATGCTGTTCGTACGAGACGACGATCTTATGCTGTTTTTTCTCAACGGCGACTTTTCCGCCCTGCTGGGCAGTGATGGTCGCTTTTTCCTTGCTGGCCAGAACTTCACCGGGGGTAACGACGGCTTCATCCTTGACCATGTATTTCCAGTCTTCAGGCACGCTGTATTCGTCGTGAACCATTTCAGCATGTTCGATCCTGACTTCGCGCAGATCGGCATATTTATCCGACTGAACGATGCGCACCACGCCATCGATCTCGGCGACAACGGCTTCGCCCTTCGGTTGTTTGCGCGCTTCGAAGAGTTCCTCCACGCGCGGCAGACCGGTGGTGATGTCGGAACTTCCGGC
>JAJYOO010000433.1 GCA_021796155.1 Chloroflexota bacterium | reverse complement strand
ATTATAGCACTATAACGATTTTGAAACAGAAGTCGCGCTGTCTTGAACACCGGCCCTTGCCATTCGATGAATACAGCCGCTCCAGATTTCCTGCGGATAAATAATCCAGTTGGTGCCGGGCAGCGATTCCATCGCGAGGCCAGTATTCAGATTGATACCACAACGTAAATATGCGCGATACGCAAGTTGACTGCAATAGAAAGCGTCATCAGTATCCGAGTTAAGGAAGTTCAGGTTATATGGCTTGCCGACCTGAGCCAGACAAAACGCGGCAACATCCTCCCGAATCTCTTCTTCCATTTCGACGGAAAGTCCGCGGCCTTCGAGCGGATAAGCAGCGCCGTAGAATGTGTCAACCAAATGGCCGCGTTCAGGCATTGTGTGATCAGAATCCCATTCCCCATTATGAACATTAAAAGCGACCACACCTAACGCGCCTGCTTCAATGCAACGTCCATCCGGGCCGAGGTAGATAACAACGTGATCCACATCGCCAGGGACGAGTCGTCCCACCAGCCGCCAGAATTCGCCGGGCAAAACCTCGGGCTTGCCGTTCATCGTGCAAATAATGTCGCCGGTTTTCAAACTCAGGCCGTTAATTTGATGGGTGTATATCATGATCTCTCCGTAATCATTATACGGAAAATTTGATGAATGGTCTTAGATGTTTATCCCCATCCTGCAATGAAGAAATTCCTATTCAAACCTTTGCCAAAAAACCCATTTGATGCGCGATGTAAACCAATTCGCCAAACGTAATTTGTGTGCGGCACGGCTGGTCAAAGTGACATAGGAGAAATTGGTAAATCCAAGCTCGAATTAAGTCTCTGTAAAATTCATCGCCGTTCATCGAATTCTGCTACGGTATAATACAGCCATGCAACCTACCATTATTGGTGTCCGATTTACGAGGATCGGCAAAATCTACCATTTCGACTCCAGCGCGTTCCCGACCCTAGCGGTCGGCGAACGCGTCATTGTGGATACAACACGCGGCAAACATCTCGGCGAGGTTGTGACGGTTTTACAGGATACGCCCCCCATGCCCGAAGGCGGATGGAAGCCCGTGGAGCGACTCGCCACTCCGCGCGATCTCCTTCTCCAGCAATCCTGGCAAGCCAAACAGACCGAAGCTATGATCAACTGCCGCGCCCGCGCCGCGGAACTTCAACTCGATGGCATCAAGATCATCGCCGCCGAATACAACTACGACGGTTCGCGGCTGGCCTTCCTGTTCAGTTCCGAGACCGAGGAAAAAGCGGATCTCAAATCATTGAAGAAGGACATGCAGGATTTGTATCCGAACACGCACATCGAGATGCGGCAAACCGGTCCGCGCGATGTGGCGAAACTCCTCGGCGGCATGGGTGCCTGCGGACTTGAGACCCGCTGCTGTTCCAAGTTCCTGACCGACTTCAGTCCCATCTCGATCAAGATGGCGAAAGAACAAGGCATCTCGCTCACGCCGGAAGAAATCACCGGCATGTGCGGGCGACTGCGTTGCTGCCTCATTTACGAATACGAACAATATGTTGAAGCGCGCAAGGAACTTCCCAAACGCAACAAGCGCGTAGTTACGCCACGCGGCGAAGGCAAGGTCGTTGACGTCATACCAATGAGCAATAAGGTTGTCGTCCAGCTTGATTCGGAAGAAGGCAAGTACATCCAGGTCACGTTCGACCGCGATGAACTTCAGCCATGGGACGAACTTGAAGCCCTACGCCGCAAATCCGCAGCGCCATGCGACCGTCACGAAGGCGGTGGATGCACATGCGGAAAAGCAAAACAGGAAAAACGTGAGAAGTGAGAAGAAAGACTTCTCACTTCTCACGTTTTACTTTCTACTTTTGGTCTAACTCATGACTGACGAAACGAAAACCCCTGGAACATGGGAAACATCCCAAAACATTCTTGTTGTCCTCGCGCATCCCGATGACCCTGAATTTTTTTGCGGGGCCACGCTTGCACGTTGGGCGCGCGCCGGACATAAGATCGAATATTATCTTTTGACGTGCGGCGATAAAGGTTTCAACGATTCGACTTCGCCCGACATGACGCCCGATAAGTTGTGCGCGATTCGACATGCAGAGCAAGCCAACGCGGCGAAAGCCATTGGCGCGCAGGCGGTTCATTGGCTGGACCGCCCGGACGGATACCTGATCCCAGACCTTGAACTACGCCGCGAAGTGGTCCGCATTATCCGCAGGATGAAGCCCGACATCCTCGTCACCTGCGACCCGCAGACTTTATTCGCGACATACGGAATCAATCATCCCGACCATCGCGCTGCGGGACAAGTTGTGCTTGATGCAGTTTTCCCGGCAGCGGGAAATAAAGAATATTTTCCCGAATTGATCACCGAAGGTTACCTGCCTCACACACCAAAAGAAGTCTGGTGTTCATTGACCATGCAGCCAACCGTCACGTTGGATGTCACCGACACATGGCCGGTCAAAATGGAAGCGTTGCTCAATCACAAAACGCAGATCGGCGATGTGGATAAATTCAAGGCACGCATGTTGTCTCGCCACGCCGAAGATAGCACGGATGACAATCCGCGCTACGAAGAAAAATTCCGCGTGGTGAAATACGGATAAATTTTGCTGAGCGAAGTAAGGATATGCTCTTTGTCCGAACGCAGTCGAAGCGTTTATGACAGCATTTCGACTGCGGTACTAACGCCCCACTGCTCAGCGCGATATCAGGCTAGTAACTTTTCAACATTCAAACCTTCCAACCTTTCAACTGAATCATGAACATCATCAACGTCGGATACCGTTCCACAAATTACTACGCGCTGGAAACAAAAAACAG
>JAJYOO010000432.1 GCA_021796155.1 Chloroflexota bacterium | reverse complement strand
TTTCCGACTTCGCTCAAGCCGGCTTCGCCCAACATGAGTCCCAGCTTGCCCGACGCGATCGCGCCGCACCCCGTCTGCACGACGAGCACATCCTGTTTCAATAAATCACGCACAACCTTGTTATGCAAATAGTCCTGCGACGAACGCGGATTGTTGCAGCCGACAATCGCGGCCACACCGCGGATGCGTCCACTCATAATCGCGTCATTCAACGGACGGAACGAGGCGCGATATGATCCACCGAGCATATAGTTGATGTATTCATTTGAGAAACCGGGGATTAAATCTTCTTTGATGTTTGGAATGCGTGTCTTGGAGTTATCGCGGTTTTTGAAGTTATCAATCGCCGTCTTCAGGATCGTCTTCGCCACCGTCAAGGCGTGATGCTCATCGAACTCGATATGTGTCGCGCCCGTGATCTTGACCTTCGGCGAGGTCGTGATGATCTTGGTATGGAAGTTCTGCGCCAAACTGACCAATGCCTGCATGATGCACTGCACATCCACCACCATGGCTTCGACTGCGCCGGTCATGATGGCGAGTTCCTGATGCAGGAAGTTTCCCGCCGCGGGGATGCCCTGTCGCATAAGAATTTCATTTGCCGTGCAACAAATCCCTGAAAGGTTGACTCCCTGCGCTCCTGCCGCTTTTGCATATGCAATGATCTCCGGATCTTGCGATGCCGCGACAATCATCTCGCTCAAGCTTGGCTCATGACCATGCAGCACCACGTTGACCATGTTCTCCTTGATGACACCGAGATTCGCCTGACCTAAAATCGGCGCGGGCGTGCCGAATAAAATATCTGAGATGTCGGTGGCGATCATCGAGCCAGCCCAGCCATCGGCTAGTGATGTTCTAATGGCGTGATTCAAGATGTGTTCGGGTTCCTGGTCATCGCCGATGTGCGTACGGTGCAAAGCCTCGACCACCTCACGATCCACGCCGCGCGGCCAGACCTTTTGTTCGCGCCAGATTTGCTGTCGCTTCTTCGGCGCGCGTTTGGCAGGGACAACCTCGCCCTGCTGTTGGCCGAATTGTGAAATGTAAAGGTCGGCCAATTCATTGGCGATCTCTTCGGGCGCGCGTCCCTCCACTTTGATATCGTAATGAGAGGCGACCATTCGTAACTTCGCAACGTCGCGAATGCTGTATCCTTCCGTTTCACCTTTGGCTGTCGCTTTTAAAAGGAAAGCCATATCGCGGCCATGATCCGAATGGGCCGCGGCGCCCGCCGCGATGGAACGCGTCAGGTTGCGGGCTTGCATGGTATCCAGCGTTGCGCCGCACACGCCCACTTCCCCGCTCTTCGTCAATCGGCATGGACCCATGCCACATTGTTTGCAACACATGCCTGCCGCGCCGATGTTGCAGGGCACCATCTTGTCTGCACGCGTGAAGGCCGTATCGAGTCCCAGCTCTTCGGCGCGGACAAGCATTTCCTGCGCGGCGGGGTCAGTCGAATATTCGGTGATTCCACGTTTCTTAGGCATGATCCGCCTCCTCGTCACGCGTGACCGAAATGGTTCCCATTCCGGGGCACGGCCATAGCGGGCGTCCGCTGTAACTCACGCACTGGGCAAACGTCACCGTCTTCCCGGTCGTTTCATAAACAGCGGTGTGACGGAAGTAGCCTCTCTTTCCCTCATCAGATTGTTGAGCCGCAACTCCTGCCTCGACTGGCACTGTCCATTCGCCGAGATAGCCCGCCTCATCCAGCCTGGCAGTGATTTGCAGGTCGTTGATCTTCTTCTCATCGTAAGTTACTTCAATAACCTGAAAGGCACTGCTGGCGTACACATCCGCAACGCCTTCCAATTGCAAAAGAATACGCCTGACCTCGGTGACGTGGTGGTCGCCGAACAGGGCAGGCGTATTGAAACTTGAGGTCTTCATATGAACCTCCTTCTATGTTGTTTGCCTACATACAAAAATCGAGGAAATCTCCTCCGTGTCTATTCGATGTCATTCCTCAAAACCATTCTAGCATTTTGTATGTTCCATCATCTGTGCTGAATGTCACGCAAAAAGCGGATAAATGTCGCATGTATTATGTGCAATAATGTATTCAGGATGACTTCGCTCAGTTTTCTTTTTCAAACACAAAAATTATGAAACTTGCGATCACTGGCAAAGGCGGCGTGGGGAAAACGACACTGACCGCGCTCCTGGCGCAGACGTATGCGCTTCAGGGCCGGGACGTTTTAGCGGTTGACGCGGACCCAAGCCCCTGCCTCGCTGGAGCTTTGGGATTCCCGTCCGAACTGCGCGCGCGGCTTCGTCCCATCGCGGAGATGGATGAATTAATTGAAGAACGCACGGGCGCGAAACCCGGAACGATTGGCGGATTCTTCACCCTCAACCCGCGCGTGGACGACATCCCCGAACGATTCAGCGCTCTTCATCGCGGCGTTCGATTATTGGAAATGGGGTCAGTTGATTTGGGAGGCTCTGGTTGTATCTGTCCCGAATCTGCCATGCTCAAAACACTTTTCACACATCTCATGTTTCGCAAGGATGACGTCCTTCTGCTGGACATGTACGCGGGTGTCGAACATCTCGGCCGCGCCACCGTTGACTTTGTGGACGCCATGTTGATTGTCGTCGAACCGACGCGGCGCAGTCTCGGCACTGCCGCGCAGATCAAGAAGCTGGCAAATGATATTGGCTTGACGCGTTTGTATCTGGTTGGGAATAAAGTGAGGAACGACGAAGAAGCAAAGTTTCTCGAATCAGAAACTCCTGACTTACCTTTACTTGGTTATCTGCCCGCTGACTTGAAAGTGCAGGAGGCGGACAGACTCGGAATACCTGTG
>JAJYOO010000431.1 GCA_021796155.1 Chloroflexota bacterium | reverse complement strand
CACGCGGCCCATTCGGGAATCAGTTGACCATTCGATTCATATAAATAAATCGAAATCATTTCCCAATCGGATTCGTGATCGTTCACACCGCTGAAGCCTGTGCGCCAACTATCGTAGCACGAGAAGAACCAGTATTGCAGAACGGTCCAATCATTTTGTCTTGCCACGCGGCCGTAATAAACAAAAATATCCTTTTCGGCGCGCATGTGGAAGTAATCCAATTCAGCCGCCGCGGCGATGGCCGCGGGGACGCGTCCGCGCAATAAAAATGAAATGGTGAATAACGCGTCCACCACGCGTGGAAGCAAACCGCCGCGCGCGAGCCGTCCGATGCCGGGATGAAAATTATTTTTCAAGATGGCGCGCAATCGAAGTTGACTCGCCAATGCCTGCGCGGATTCCGAAAGACTCAATGGTTCGATGAAACGCAGATAATGAACCGTGCCAAACGGCGCAGGACGCGGCTCGATCAGTTTTTCCAATGTCATATCATCTTGCTTGACGAGCAGTTCGTCGTGTCCATCGGGATAATGCGCCCACAAACTGCATTCCTTCACATAACGGCCAACGTCAATCGGAAAGAACTGTTCGCCTTGGGTGAAACGCACAACCGGTTCATAACGGCGCAACAGCTCGAGGTCCGAGGCAGAAGCGGAAATCGTTGGACGATCAGTTGATACGTTCACCTTGGTCCGTCCTTATCCGAAAGATTCTTTGAACGTCGGCTTGATTGAGCGCAAAGGCGATGATTACGTTGGACGCCATCACAAGATAATTGGGGCGGCTGTAGAAATAATTGATCAGCGTGATCGTGAGCGAGATGCCTGTCCAGGCCATGAGCACCACCCACGCCCAGCGATGCATCCGCAGGAAGCCGATCAGCACGACGATGCCGATCAACGATAAGATCAAATAACTTGCGCTGAAGAAGAGTTCGCGTCCAAGCGGCGTGAATTGCATTTTGACCACGAGCGGAGTTGTAATGCCCGTTTCAAAAACCTTCATGCGAAACAGCGGCTCGACGACTTGATAGAATCGGATCAAAAATAGCACGACGATGCCCCATCCGACGACGGTCACCGCGATGGGTTGCTTTTTCTTCCAGACTTTTTTTCTTGGCCGCATGGCTTCCTCCTGATTTGAAGTCAACTCGTGCGTCTTCATTATAGGCCGGAGCAGAAGTTATGAAAAGAAAATTTTTATAAACGAATCATGGGAAATAGGTACTGGTCCTGCACGCGCAGAAATTCCAGTACGAAGGAATCTCGTTATTATGTTGAAAGCGGATAACGCTTTAGAAAATCCAGGACGAGGCGATCCACCCGATTACGGAATTCGATGAAGAACATGTGTCGGCCTTTATCGAACATGCGAAGTTCCGCATTCGGGATTTGTCCAGCTAATAAATTTGCATTCTCACTCGGACAAACCGGATCGTCGCGACCCTGAAGAATCAGTGCCGGCGATTTGATAGCAGGAAGCAAATCCCACGCGTCGTGTCCCTGACTGGCAGCGGCGTGCAGATCTTCGGCATAGCGCGGCATCGGATATTTTTCAGCCTCACTCATACTCGCAAAAAATTGAAGTTGATTGATGCCCAAAATTTTCGAGAACATCAAGCTCATTGACTTGAAGCCGTTGCCGCTTGCCATGATGGCTCTTGTCTCTTCCGATGGCCGGACTCCGTGAGACGCACCAGTGGTACTGCAAGCCAAAATCAGCGCGCCGACTCGATCTGCGTAATCAATTCCCAACCACTGACAAATTGCTCCGCCCATCGAAACACCATAAACATGAGCTTTGGGAATCTGAAGATGATCAAGAATGGCGATGGCATCACGCGCGAACATTCGCGTGGAATAAGGTGGCTGTTCTGGTTTGTCACTCTCGCCCGTGCCGCGCTGATCGTAAACGATGACTTGATAATGTTTGACGAAATCTTTGCGGATCAGGTTCCAGATGTGATGATCGCTGTTTCGTCCGCTGACGAGCAAAAGCGGTTCGCCCGTTCCGAGTGTCTCATAATAAAGGCGGATGTTGTCGGAGGTGGTAATAAAGGGCATAGCCTCGTTCCTTCTTAAACACTACACTGAAAGAGCACAGTGCTTGGGGCACGAAGTACACAAAGGAAATTTGTGAAAGGTTCTCCTTCGTGTTCCTTAGTGACCTTTGTGTTTAAGAACTTTGGTAATCGCCTTGCACTTGTTCACTTTCCGTTTTTCTTTCGCACGTAAAGTAGTTTTTCAACGTGAGCAATGACTTGATTTTGCTCATCCGTCACATCAACAGTAAACGTCGGCTCGACTTTTTCGCCGCGGTCCGCGGCTGCGCGAATCTCGTCCACGCGTTCGGACGAAATATGAAATGTCGCAGTGACCGTTCCGCGTCCGGGCTTCAAAAATTGGATGCTCGCGGCCTTGTCCCAAATAATGTAACTGCTTCCCATCAGTCGCATCAGAATCAACATGAACCACGGATCGCACATCGCATACAATGATCCGCCAAAATGTGTGCCGACGATGTTTCTATTAAACGGAGTCAATTTCAATTCGACGCGAATCGTGCGTTCGTCAATCCTGTGAGAGCGAATCCCCGCGCCAAACAACGGCGGATAGAAATTTATGTGTTTCTCGCGAAAGCGCTGCCAATGAGTGCTCATTGAAGCAGAAGTATATCAAAAGAAGTTGACGGTTTTCCACGGCTTCTCAAAGCATGAATATCAAATGTCACCTGAGCTGGACTTTATCCATTTGAACGTTAACAAAAAGCAGGGTAAGCTAAGGCCAACTCTTGGACGAGAGGTAGCCTATGCATACCCTGC
>JAJYOO010000037.1 GCA_021796155.1 Chloroflexota bacterium | reverse complement strand
CGCCGATCAAAAGACCAAGCGAGGTGAGATCGGTTGTCCCCACTTTGACGTCCCTGCCCGAAAAATAATAGAGGCTGGCCGATCCGACCAGCATAAGGACAATTGCCAGGATCAATTGCGTTGGACGAAATCTAAAACTTCGAAACATGGAATTTCATCCCTTCCACTGGAATGACACATGAACAGGGTAAATCAATCATAGCGGCCGCTAATAGGACTGTCAAGCTCTCATCAAAAGGTTGCGTTGAGATCTCCAGGTAAATGGGCGGCTCCTAATGAGCCGCCCATTTTTACTTGCTTGATCAAAACATTACGGGCAGGCGCCAGCGCCTTTCGTCTTGCAGTCAGCAGCCAACGCAGATTGGAACATCGCCTGGGCGGCCGCATCGTGTGCGCTCGCCAGGAACAGTTTCAGATCAGTATCAATCTGAGTTTTCCAAGCCGGGTTGCTAACCACTTCGTGGGTCAAGCTACCGACGATGGCATTGGAAGCCCAGTCTTTGGCCGCATTCTGTGAGTATTCGCTGAACAGCGATTGATCGCAGTCAGTGCGGGCGCAGATCGAACCCTTGAGCGGGTTGAACGCTTCCTGCCCCGCCTTCGAGGCGGCTACAGTTAACCAATCCAACGTGCCCTGAGGATTCTTGTTGCCCACCGGCAGAACGAAGCTGTCGGACAGGAAGACAAAGATGCCCTGCGTGCCAGGTGTCGGAGTCCAATCAAAGTCAGTGTGCGGTTTCAGAGCGAGGCCGTTTGGAGCCGGGTTGGCAAAATAGCCATAAGCCCAGTCGCCCATGATGTTGAAGGCGGCATCGCCGTCGGCAACCATCTTGGAAGCAGGCTGCCAGTCAGACAGAGTCGAAGCGTCGCTATTGGTGTAGGACAAAGCTGTGGCATAGTTTGCCAGGCCTTGCTTGACATCCGCACCATTCCAATCAGTAGTGGCAGGAGTCGTCCATAAGCCGCTCCACTTGTCCGCGCCGAGCGTTCCGATCATGACGTTTTCCCACAGGTGCATGGCTGTGAAGCCTTCAGGTCCGAGTGAGAGGCAGGTCTTTCCAGCGGCTTTGATCTTGTCGCAAGCGGCGAAGAAATCACTCCAGCTTGCAAATCCGCCGGAAGGAATCGTCACGCCAGCGGCCTGCAAAACTTTCGGGTTGTACCACATCACGTTCGAGCGATGGATGTTCACCGGAACGCTATACGGATGTCCATCAATCGAGATCAACCCGAGCAGGGATTTCGGGAACACCGAATTCAGATTGTTCTTGGTATAGAAATCATCCAAAGGCTGAATCTGCTTGGCATTTGCGTAAGCAAAGGTTGCCATGCCAGCATGAGCCTGCCAAGAGTCTGGGGGATCGCCAGCTGCGAGGCGAGTTGCAAGAACTGCCTGGGCATTCGTACCAGCGCCACCAGCTACAGCAGCGTTCACAAAAGTTTCGCTGGGATACTGGGACTGGAAGATCTTGACCATGGCGGCCAAGCCATCAGCCTCACCGGGGCCAACCCACCAGGAAAACACTTCCACCTGGCCGCCAGCACTGGCAGCGGGCTTCGGTGTCGCTTGAGGGCCACAAGCGGAAAGTACGGTTGCTGCCGCAATAATAACGGCAAACAGGCCGTAAAGCTTTTTACTCATGATATTCTTCTCCTTTTATGTAATCATTCGAATACGGACATGCTGACTTACTTTTCGTTACATCTAAAATATTTTTTGATCACCTCCTTTCAACACAAATGGGATTCTTCAAAATATCATCAACCACAATAGCTACTGCACCGATCAAGCTGGCGTCTGGGCCAAAAACCGACAAGCCAATATCAACCTGCTGATCAATTTCCGGCAGAGAGTGTTTACTCACCGTCTTTTTGATGGCAGGAAGGAGATAATTACCGGCGATGCTCAAAGGTCCGCCGAGGATTATCTTTTCTGGATTGAAGATGTTCGCCAAACCTGCGAGACCCTGTCCCATTGCGGTGCCAGCCTCGGCGAATGAATCGATAGCCTCGCTGTCACCCGCATCGGCGGCCTGCTTGATTAACTGAATCGAAAGCGGAGCATTCTGCTCGGCCAGCATTGCCGGTATCAGACTGCTCCGCTTGACTTCCAATCGCGCGTGAACGCGGCGAATAATAGAATACTGATTAGCATAAGTTTCCCAACAACCACGATTGCCGCAATGACAGGGGTTCTGAAACGCTTCTGCCAGAATCGGCGAATGACCAATCTCACCTGCATAACCATTCTTACCGCGGTACAACTCGCCGTTCAGGAATAAGCCTCCGCCCAAACCAATGCCCGCAAACACAAAGATGAAATCTTTGAGTTGCCGCGCTGTACCAAATAAATGTTCGGCGACCGCGGCCGCGTTTGCATCGTTCTCAACGTAGACCTTCAAACCTGTAGCTTCAGAAAATATTTTTCGGAACGGGACATTGTGCCAGTGCAGGTTCGGAGCAAAGACCAAAACTCCCTCATTCAAATCCACCGTTCCCGGCGTGGCGAGGCCAAATCCAAGCAAAGTGTATTTCTTATCTTTGCAAATAGCAATTGCTTCGTTGGCAAGCGTCAATGTTTGATCCAGAGTTTTTTCCAGCGACTCTGCCGGGTCTGCGTCAACTTGTTTACGCCAAAGGATATTTCCAACAAAATTGGTCAACACAACGGCGACAAAATCCACACCTAATTCCGCGCCCACGATGCATCCCGCTTTGGGATTGATTTCCAATAGAGTGGCCGGACGCCCTGTGCCCACCGAGTTCATGCCTGTTTCATGAATAAGTTTCCGATCAAGCAGATCCTCAACGAGACTGGAAACTGTAGATTTGTTGAGGCCGATTTTGGCAGCCAACTGAGCGCGCGAGATCGGGGCCTCGTGAGAAATCAGGCGAAGCACAGAAGACAAATTTGTCTCGCGAACAAGAATTTGGTCGGCTGTGTTTCTAGAAGTCATGGGAGTTAGTATGTTGCGGCAACAAACTAATCTGATTATAAGGCAAGCCTTTATCCTGTCAATGCTCAGATTAAAGGCACGGCAAATTGATATAATCCGCCCATGCACAAACTGCCTCCCCTCATCCGCTGGACAAAGTCATCAACGGTTTTGCTCAGCGGATTTTTTCTTATCATTTTCCTCATCGTTTATGTTTGGTGGCCGCTGGCCGAAGAATATCTGGCTTATGTGGATTGGCGCGGTCCGTGGTGGCTTTACATAGACTGGCTATTGATTGGCATTTTCCTCTTCATGTCGTTGACTATCGTAGCCCGCGCCGACCTCCGCACTGACAGCTTGATCGTTCTGGTTGGGACTGTTGGCGGACTCGTGATCGAGGCGTGGGGTACCCAAACCAATCTTTGGTTCTACTACACAAACGAACGCCCGCCGCTTTGGATCATCCCCGCCTGGCCGATTGCGACTTTATCCATTGATCGCATTACGCGCGCATTGAGCTATTTCCTTCCAAAAGAAAATCAGCTTGCTTACAAAATCCTTTATTGGATAACCTTCATATTTTTCTCAATTCTGATGCTCATCTTTGTTTCCCCCACTTTAAATAAATCCTATACAGTTCTCGCGATATTGCTCTGTGCGATTCTGATCCTGACGCCAACCGATCATCGGCAAACATTCCTTATTTTCATCGCGGGCGCAGGGCTTGGGTACTTTCTTGAGTTATGGGGAACCACGCGTCAATGTTGGACTTACTATACATTTCAAACTCCACCACTCTTTGCAGTGTTAGCTCATGGCATGGCCGCGGTATCTTTTTGGCGCGCAGGGTTGGTTCTGAAAATGCTCGGGGCAAGATTCGGCTTATTTAGACATCAGCCAGTCAAGGCTTGTGCTGAGCCGAGTCGAAGCACGGGGGACGAAGCGTAGTTTGTCATGTCAAATCCAGATTCTTAACCCTTTCTTGACAGTTTTCGCTCATTTTAGCCTTGACTGAAATTATCAAAAGATATATTATCTAAAATAATAAACCGTCGGTCGGTTTATTAAAAGAGGTCATATGCCTAGAGTTGTTAAAGAAGATGATTATGCCGCCAGGCGCAATGAAATCCTCGACGCTACCCGCAAGCTGGTTTACACCAAGGGGTACGAGCAAATGTCCATCCAGGATATTCTGGATGCGATGAAAATCTCGAAGGGGGCCTTCTATCACTACTTTGACTCAAAGCCCGCTCTGCTGGAATCATTGATCGAACGGCTCGCTGACGAAGCCGAGGTGATGTTTATCCCGCTGTTGAATGATCCCACCCTCCCCGCTTTGGAAAAATTGCAGCGTTATTTCAGCAATGCTGTGCAGTGGAAAGCGACACAAAAGGATTATATGCTGGCGTTGCTGCGCGTCTGGTATTCAGACGAAAACGCCATCACTCGCCAAAAGGTGTTTGCCACCATGTTACAACGCGTAGCTCCATCTTTTACTAAAGTGATTGAACAAGGCGTCCAGGAAGGGACATTATGCACTTCTTTCCCCGAACAGGCGACCGAGATGAGTCTGTATCTCATTCTGGGACTTGGCAATAAATTTGGCGATGTCATTTTAGGAGATGAAGCTAAAAGCCTGAGCGCAGAAGAAAGGTTCCACATGATGCATGATGCCGTTGCGGCTTATACCGATGCGCTGGAACGTGTCTTGGGTGCTTCTTCCGGTTCGATTCAATTGATGGATGATGACTCGATTCGAGTCTGGACCGATTAGTTCATATTTACAAGGAGCAAAAATGTTACTTTACCTGCGCCTCGCATGGCGCAACACATGGCGGCATCGCCGACGGACGATCATCATCGTGGCCGCGATGGGACTCGCCCTGGCTTTGATGATGCTCTACGATGGCTTCGTGGATGGATTCAACAATGCCATCTACGGCAACGCGGTCCGTGTGCTTGGCGGTAATATTCAGATTCACGCCGCGGGTTATCGCGAAAAAATTGACAGCAATCCGCTTCTTCCATTGAATGATGGCGCGGCTGTAGTTAAAACGGTTTTATCTAATCCCAACGTGATCGCAGCCACGCAACGCATCCAAACGGGCGGACTGGCAACCAATCCTGAAGGCGCGTTCCCAATCAGTATCATCGGCATTCAACCAGAAGCGGAACAACCCGTCAGTTTGATCGCGCAGCATATCGTCGCGGGGACTTGGCTCACGTCCAACGACCAGGATTCGGTCCTCATCGGTAAAGGATTAGCGGATGCAATGGGAGTCAAAGTCGGTGACCGCATTGCGATGGTCGGAAGCGATATCCACAAACAAAACCGCCAGCGTACGATGACCGTGATTGGCATCTATGACATCGGCATTCCATCCATCGAAAAGACAACAGCCTACATTTCACTAGGCGAAGCGCAGGCGCTTTATGGTTTGCCGAATCAATCCACGGAAGTGGATGTAACGTTGAAAAAACTTGGACAGGAAGCCAGCGTTGTTTCAGCCCTTGCTCCTGCCCTGCCCGGTTACGAAGTCGAATCCTGGGACAAGAATTATCCTGAGCTTGCATCGGCCCTCAATCAAAAGGGCGCGGCGATGAATATCTTCAGTGTCATCATCGAGGTGATCGCTGGTATTGGCATTTTGAATTTGCTATTGATGGCCGTCTACGAACGGACGCGTGAGATCGGTCTGCTCGGCGCGATGGGACTTAAGCCGCGTCAAATCGCGACTCTGTTTATTCTTGAAGGTGCGATGATAGGAGCAGTTGGCACAGCAGTTGGCGTTGTTTTGGGTCTGATAATCAATGGTTCGCTTAGTGCAGTGGGCGTGGACTTTGCTGCGTTTTCAACCCTTACTGAATATATGGCGCTGATCAGCGGACGCGTCTATCCGAGCTTTGGATTGGGCAACATCTTCGGACGCGCCATTACCGTGCTTATCATCGCCACACTCGCCGCGTGGATTCCCGCCGTCGAAGCATCTCGGCGTGAACCCGCAGCAGCGTTGCATTCCATTTAGGAGGCCATCATGATACAACTTTTCAAAATGGCTTTCCGCGATTTAGGCCGCAACAAACGGCGCTCGCTTCTTTCCGCATTGGCAGTATCCATGGGCGCGGCATTATTGCTCTTGTTTTCATCCGTGTTACGAGGCGAAATGCAAAGCGCGATCCAGCCAACGATCGAACTGCAAACCGGGCACTTGCAAGTCCGCGCTGCAACATACGATGAGAACAAAGTCAGCTTGAAGTGGGCGGATTTGGTTGCTAATCCTGATCAAGTGGCTGCACAGATTCAAGCTTTGCCTCAAGTTGCAGTTGCGACGCCGCGTCTGTTCGCCACTGGCATCGTTACTGTCGGCGAAGATTCGAGAGGTGTAGAAGTAATCGGCATTGATCCCGCGTCGAGCGCGAATCAGGTCTTTCGTCAAGGTTTGATCGCTGGGACTTTCATCACACCTGACGACCGCGACGGGATTCTCATTGGTCAGCCTTTGGCAGATAAATTCAAAATCAAAGCTGGAGATCAAGTCAACGTGCTGGTCAATACTTCCAACGGCGACATGGCACAACAGCTCTTTACGGTGCGCGGCATTTACACAACTAACACCTTCGCTTATGACGAAAACACAGTTTTCATGCCTCTGGCCAAAGCTCAAACAATTACGAATACAGAGAATCACGCCAGCACAATCTTCATTTTGTTGAAAGATGAGGCTCAATCCAACGCAGTAGCTGCGGCTTTGCAATCGCCGGACTATCAAGTCCTGACCTGGCAAAAAATGACCGAGTTGATCTCTCAAACCGAAAGCGCCGCGAACGCGTTCATGTACATCTTTTATTTGATCATCTTGGGAATCACTGCCACGGTGGTGACCAATACACTCGTCATGTCCATTTTCGAGCGCACGCGCGAGATCGGAATTCTGATGGCAATCGGCACAAAAGGACGCCGCATCATGACTCAGTTCCTGGCCGAAGCTGCCATCCTTGCCACAGGCGGTGTGATCGGAGGCTTGATCATCGGCGGAATCCTGGTAGGCTACTTCGCCACGTTCGGCCTTCCGATCAACGTCAGCGGAATGGGCATTAGCGGCTTTTTGCTCCGCAATGTCATTTATGCCAAGCTTACTTTACAAGACACGATCACTCTGCTGATCCTGACCTATATCGTCACACTGATCGCTTCGCTTTATCCCGCCTCGCTCGCCGCGAAGATGGAACCCGTCGAAGCATTGCACGGAATTGGAGACTAAAATGGAAGTTACAAAAATTGTCAACGCAACACGCACATTCAAAATTGGCGAGGTGGAAACCAAAGCCTTACGCGGCGTGGATTTAGTTATCGAGAACGGAGAATTTACTGCCCTAGTCGGACCTTCGGGTTCGGGCAAGACGACTCTCCTTCAATTGATTGGTCTACTCGATCAGCCGACAAGTGGAAGCATCTTTATCAATGGAAAAGATGCCACCCGCCTCAATCGCGACCAGCGGGCTGATCTGCGCAAAGGAACGATTGGATTCATCTTTCAGTTCTTCGCGTTGATTCCCACACTGACGGCTTATGAAAATATCGAGATGCCGCTTCTTCTAAACGGCATGAAACCTGCTGACCGAAAAGCGCGCGTGAACGAAATGCTCGAGGCCGTTGGTCTCAGCGACCGCGCGCACCATCGTCCCGATCAGCTCAGCGGCGGGCAGCAGCAACGCGTGGCCGTCGCACGCGCATTATCCATCAAACCAAGCATGATCCTCGCTGACGAACCCACTGCCAACCTCGACACCGAAAACGGCAAGCAGGTCATGGAAATCATGCAGCGACTTAACAAGGAAACTGGCGTTACCTTTATCTTTGCCACGCATGATCCGCGCGTGATCAACTACGCCAAGCGCGTCGTCACTTTGCGAGATGGCATAGTCGTTGAGAACAATGGCGCAAGCAAAAAGTAATGAGAGGACTCAAGCTGTTGCTCCACAAATTGTGCGCCAATTAACGCAAAGTCGCCAAGACGCTAAGATTTGATTTTTTCTCCTTTGCGATTCCGCGTCTTTACGTTAGAAAACATCGCAACCATTTGAGTTAGGATAGGATTCTTGCACATGAAGAAAATCTCGTTGATCGCCTCCGCCATTTTGGCGATAACATTGAGCGCTTGCAGTTCAATATCTTCTACACCGACCGCGATCCCGACCATCGTCTTGAATGCTAAACCAGCCGCAGCATCCTCAGGTACAGTCTCTGCGTCAGCGCAGGTCGTCCCAGCGAAATATGTACAGCTTAGTTTTCCGTTAACAGGCATCGTGGATGCTGTATCCGTGAAAGAAGGCGATACGGTCACAACTGGTCAAACGCTGGGCACGCTGGATACAAAGATTTTGGAAGCTCAGGTCAAACAAGCCGAAGCAAATGTCGCAGCGAATCAATCTCAAGTTGATTATCTGACACGCACAAAGATATCAATGGAACAATTGGATACCGCACAGGCAAATGTTGACAATGCAAAGGCAGCGCTCGATACCGCCAATGCAACGATTGCAGAAGCAACCTTGAAAGCGCCGTTCAACGGGACAATCGCTTCAGTAAATATTTCTCCCGCTGAAACAGTCGTGCCCGGCCAAATCGTCGTTGTGATGGGCGATCTTTCGCACTTCCAAATTGAGACCACTGACTTGAGCGAACGCGACGTTCCAAATGTAAAAGTCGGCCAAACCGCGACTGTTTCCATTCGGGCTTTGAATCAACAATTCAACGGAAAAGTCAGCGATATATCGCGCATCTCTTCGACTATCGGCGGCGATGTGGTTTACAAAGTGACCATCGAACTGGATCAGCAGCCGCAAGGCTTGCGTTGGGGAATGACTGCCAGCGTTCAGATTCAGACCGGTCAATAGCACGGACGAATCAGGAGTCACGCAATGAAACGATTTTGCTGGACAATTCTTTTAACGTCCGCTCTAATCCTGACCGGGTGCGGGAGTCCGTCAAATTTAACGGCAGCCACATCCCCGTCCGCGGCGACCGCACCTGTTCCAACAATCACATCTAATCTCGGAAGTGTTACCGCGTCGGTAAACGTTGTGCCCGCGCAGCAGTCCAATTTGGGATTCATCATCTCCGCGCCCATCAAAGAAATTGATGTGAAAGAAGGCGACCAGGTCAAGGCCGGGCAAACTTTGATGGCGTTGGATACGCCGGATTTGGCAAACGCAGTTGCTGGCGCGGAAGCGACCGTAAACGCTGAACAACAAATCGTCGAGCTGATGAATTATCCGTATAAAAAGATTTTTCAAAACGGTGGTTTTGTTTACGTCAAAGCATACGTCGAACGCCGACAGCAGGCGCAAGCTGAACTCGAATCCGCTCAGGCTGCGTTGGACATCGCAAAATATAAACTGGCACAGGGAACGCTCGTTGCTCCTTACGACGGAACGATTGTCTCGGTCAACGTCAAAGCCGGTGAACTTGTACAACCGGGTGAAGTCGTTGCGGTGATCGGAACTCTTAACCATCTTCAAATTCAAACGACGGATTTGAGCGAAAAAAACATTGCTCATGTTCAGGTTGGACAAACTGCCACCGTGCAATTAAAAGCTTTTGATAAGGATTTGAGCGGCAAGGTAACAGCCATCGCTCCGATGGGTGAACCATATAACGGTGATATTGTTTATAAGGTCACTATTGAATTAGATTCGCCGCCATCGAATTTGATGTGGGGCATGAGCGGAGATGCTACCATTCAAACACAACAATGACCTAAACAAATCTCGGCTCATTAGGAGCTGTTGCAGTTCTGTACACAGATCTCACGGATTCGCACGAAAAAGGCTTTTAATAAATCCGTGTTCGTCAGTGTTTATCTGTGTAATCCGTGTATGTAGTTCTTAATCACGGAGACTTCCGAAGGCCCACATCCCGTCGAGGTTTACGCCCGAACGATTATTGTTCGGGTGTTTTGTTTGCATTGACGTAAAATAGAACTGACCCAAAATCCGTTTTTGAAAGGATGCAAAATGGCCCTTCCTACCAAGATCGTCGTCATCGGCGCAGGCAGCGCCCAGTTCGGCGAAAACACTCTTTCCGCTTTGATGCGCTCGAAGAAATTACGCGGTTCGACCATCGCATTAGTTGACCGCAACGAATCGAGTCTCGAAATTGTCAAGCGGCTTGCAGATCGTTTGAACAAGGAATGGGATTCGCAAATGACCATCACTTCGCACGCGCATCATAACGAAGCATTGGATGGCGCGGCCTTTGTCGTTTCCGCCATCGAGGTCGGTGCGCGTGAAAATTTGTGGCGGCAGGATTTTGAGATCCCGCTCAAATACGGCGTCCGCCAACCATACGCGGAAAACGGCGGTCCCGGCGGATTTGCTCATGCGGCGCGCAACATCGGTCCGGTTATGGAAATCGTCCGCGACATGGAAAAGGTCTGTCCCGACGCGTGGTTCGTTAATTTTACGAATCCAATGATCCGCATCTGCGACGCGGTCAATCGTCACAGCAAGATCAAAGCCGTCGGCTTGTGCCATCAAATTTTTCAAGGCTACATGATGGTTGGCGTCGCACTTGCGAAAGATTATGACATCGAGGTTCCGCCAGAACTCACGGGCATGCACGCCGCTGTTGATCAAGCCGCCGCGCAGGAACAAGTCAAGAAGCAGATCGTTCCGCTCATTGACATTCGCGCCGCGGGATTAAATCACTTCACGTGGATTCTTTCCATTCGGGATCGAAAAACCGGCGAGGACCTTTATCCGTTATTCAGAAAACGCTTCTTTGAACTGGACCCGAAATTTGAGCCGCTTACGAGAGACATTTTCTCAACCTTTGGCTTGTTCCCCGTTCCCGGCGATACACATTTATGTGAATATTTGCCATGGGTTTCCGATCCGCAAACGAAGCCGTGGGAAAAATACGATATCAAACTCTACGATTGGGATTTAATGGCCGCTGTCCGCGAATTTGAATTGGATCGCTTAAATGAAATGGCAAATGGAAGCATGACGATTGAAGGTTTGCGGGATACAGATTCGGAAGGCGCGCTCGAAGTCATCGAGAATATTGCATCGGCTGACACGCATTATCATCTGGCTGCCAATCTGCCAAATGCAGGACAAATTAGTAATTTGCCCTATGGTGCTACAGTTGAAACGCCGGTTGTTATGGACGGCGCGGGCGTTCATGCTGTTCACGTCGGATCGCTGCCCGAACCCATCGCTGAACTTTGCCGGCGCGAGACAACCGTCGCACAATTATGCGTGGATGCCGCGGTCGAAGGGAATCGCGGGAAAGCTCTGCAATCTCTTTTGCTGGATCCGGTGATTACAGATATTGATACAGCCAAAAAAGTTTTGGATGATTATCTGACAAGCTATAAAGAATATCTTCCACAGTTCTGGAGGTAACTTATGCGATTGGCTGTCCTATCTGACATTCATGGGAATTTGATTGCTCTGGAGGCCACACTCGAAGAGATTGAAGAAGAGAAAGTGGACGGCTTTATTGTCGCGGGCGATATGGTTGCAGGCTCACATCCGGTGGAGGTTGTGAATCGTCTTCGCAAACTTAATTGCTGGATGATACGAGGCAACAACGAAAACTATATCGTACGTTTTGCCTCTGGTGAAGCACCTAATTGGTGGCATACCTGCCGTCAATGGGCTTTCATACGTTGGAATTACAAAAGGATTGACAACGACACTCTCGATTTCATCCAATCACTGCCTGAACAAATGACGGTAAACATTCTCGGTACTGATAGTATTCGCATCGTTCATGGCTCGCCGCGCAATATATCTGAATTGATTTATCCTGATAAAGATATAACTCCTTTGAATATAGCGTTGGAACAAACTTCAGAGCCTGTTTTGATATTTGGACATACGCACGTTCCATGGCAAATCAGACACGATGGAAGGTTGGCCCTTAACTCTGGATCAGTCTGCGGGACATTCAGTGGAAAGCCTGGTGGAAGTTATGCGATCATGGAATGGAAACATGAACATTGGGAGGTTCAGCTTCGAGAACTCAACTATGATATCAAGCAGGCAAGAAGAGCCTTCATAGATACAGGCTTGCTCGAAGAAGGCGGAGCGTTCGCCCAACACTTCTTGCAAGACATAGAAACAGGAGTCAACTCGCTTCCAGTGTTTGTCGCTTATGCCTATAAGATGGCGGCTGAGGCAGGTTATCCGGACTCGCCATTTGTTCCAGATGAAATATGGGAAAAGGCGGCAATCTCATTTGAAAAAGATAACAAGGT
>JAJYOO010000430.1 GCA_021796155.1 Chloroflexota bacterium | reverse complement strand
AACGATGAGAACACAGTGCATAGGACACTAAGGAACACAAAGTTTTTTGACTTCGTGTCCTTTGTGTCCTTTGTGGTGAAAAGAGAAACCATGCTCGATAAATTACAGGGAATTGAAGAACGATACGAACAACTTGGCAAGGATTTGCTCGATGTTGGGTCCAATTATCAACGCGCGGCGGAGATCAACAAAGAGCGCGTCGATTTGGACGCGATTGTCGCGAAGGCGCGCGAATATCGTCAGGCGCTGAAAAGCCTGGATGAAGCCAAAGCCATCCTCGAGTCCGAGAGCGATGCGGAACTTCACGCGTTGGCCGAAGCCGATGTCTCGGATTTGAATCCAAAAATCGAAAAACTCGAAAAAGAAATCAAGGGCTTGCTGGTTCCAAAAGATCCGCGTGACGAGAAGAACGTCATCGTCGAAATTCGCGCCGGTGCAGGCGGCGATGAAGCTGCCATCTTTGCTGCGGATTTGTTCCGCATGTACACGCGCTACGCGGAAAATCAAAAATGGAAATCTGAAATTCTTTCTGAAAATGCCATTGGCGTTGGCGGTTACAAAGAAGTCATTTTTGAAATCCGCGGCAAGGGCGCCTATTCAAAATTGAAATACGAATCGGGCGTGCATCGTGTTCAGCGCGTGCCTGTCACCGAATCCTCGGGGCGTATTCATACATCTACGTCCACGGTCGCCGTACTGGCGGAAGTGGATGAAGTTGAAATTGATATTCCTGAATCCGATATTGAAATCGAAGTTTATCGTTCATCGGGTGCAGGCGGACAGAACGTCCAAAAGAACTCAACTGCGGTGCGGCTTTATCATAAACCGACTGGCATGGTTGTGACTTGCCAGGATGAACGTTCGCAGTTGCAAAATAAATTACGCGCGATGAGCATTTTGCGCGCGCGCCTTTATGAGATCGAAGAAGAGAAGCGGCGCAATGAACTTGAACAAGCGCGCCGCTCACAAGTCGGCACCGGCGAACGCTCCGAAAAAATCCGCACGTACAATTATCCGCAGAACCGCGTCACCGATCATCGCATCGGCATTTCCATTTTCAATCTGCCGGCTGTGATGGACGGTGACATTGATCAATTCATCGAGGAACTGTCAACTCGCGACGAAGCGGATAGATTAGCAGCGACCGGCGCTGACGAAGATGAAGAATAACCAACAGGGACACTTTGAATGTGTCCCTATTTGTTTATGAAGTTATCGCGTTCCTCGCTTTATATAATTTCTATTTTGTTCGTGGTCGTGCTCGCAGGTGGATTGCGATGGCGCGCGGTCAACATGATTCCAATTGATTATGATGAGGATGATTATTTGCGCGCGGGACAACAGTTTGCGCTTCTCATCCGGACTGGGAACTGGCGCGGCTTTCTGGACACGAACTACCGTCCCGAACATCCGCCGCTCGGCAAGCTGGCTTATGGATTGGTCTTCCTGACCGAACCTCAAGTTCCGCTCGTGCCCGATGCTCCCATTACGGCTCCTCCTGCAAAATATCTCCCGGAAAATCTTTTACATAAAGCGCGTCTGACAGCGATGGCGTTTGGGATCCTCGAAGTTGGATTTGTTGCCATTGTCAATCCGTTGGCGGGATTCTTTCTCGCGATCCATACATTCACAATTAAATATACGAGCGAGGCCATGCTGGATGCATTGCCTGCCTTATTATCAATCTGTACCGCACTGGCATATCTTCAACATAAAAAGAATCGGAAAACAATTTGGTATGTTGCATCCGCTTTACTTTTTGGATTGACAGTCGATTCTAAATATTTATATTTCGTTGTCGGCGCTGCCATTTTGCTGGATTGGTTCATCGTCAGCTATCGTGACGGGAATATTCGGAAGTTCATCCCGCGTGCGTTTGGTTGGGGTTTGATCGCGATTGGGACATTCTTTGCTTTGAATCCTTTTCTGTGGTCAATCAATAATATCCAACAAACAATTCTTGCGGTTCGAAACACGACCACCTCTTCCAGTGTGGTTGATGCTAATCTCCCGTTGTGGCAGCCGCTTGCATGGTTGTCACAGTCCGTGCCGTGGCATCCGGGTGTTTTCATCTTCTCATTGGACACGCTGATCCTTCTCTTGGCTGTATTTGGCCTGGTGCGTTTATGGCGCAAGGAGCCGCTCTTTGTCTTCTGGCTTGGAGTGGCATTACTCGTTCTCGTCGTCTGGCGGACAAAATGGCCGCAATATATTCTTGTCCTGACTGCGCCAATGTCCATCGCCGCGGCGGAGGGATTCCAAGTTGTCGTGGTGGAATCGCTTCGAAATTGGTGGGCCGCCCGTGGGTCCCGGAAAAGAAGCGCAAGGCCGACTCGCAGGGAGGTCAAACGCGCGCTGCCCTGGTTGATTCCAGGATTGATCTTCTTCACCGTGTTAACCATCGCACCGCTTATATTTCAATTTGCTGTCTCAATGACAGACTTCAGTTCGGCATCCATCCGCGATGGATTCAATGGCGGTATCTGGCGCGCCATCTCAGGCGGACTAACGGGACAGATTCCCGTCATGAGCTTCGATCTTCGATTGCGCTCCAATCAGGTTAACTTCACGGCGCTGAATTTATATGGGCCTGTGTTCAATTTCATCACCGGCGGTCAAGGTGGATGGAGTATCCTGTTCTATAACGTAATGTGGACGGTGCTCTCGGTTTTGCTCCAATGTGGACTTGGCTTGGGCGTGGCGCTTCTGCTCTGGCAGCGCGGCTTGCGCCTCGGAAAGTTCTGGCAGGCTTTGTTCATTTTGCCGTGGGCCATCCCGGAATACATCGGCGCGTTGATGTGGCTCAATGTGCTTCAACCGGAATCGG
>JAJYOO010000429.1 GCA_021796155.1 Chloroflexota bacterium | reverse complement strand
CACGTGGAGGGCGATGAAGCAAAGGAGATTAAGGACGATCCGATCAAACTCGGCGAAGGGATTCTAGGTTCGATTGCACTGGACAAAACCGGCGCAATCGCCAACGACGCGACGAACGATCCGCGCGCACTTGTCATCGCCGGCACACCACGATCAACGTATGAGCATTTGATGGCCGCCCCATTATTATCCGGCGATAGATTAACAGGAATTATGGCGGTCTGGCGGACCGGTGCTGGCCTCGACTTTCAACCTTCAGAATTTGAATTCCTGACCGGCCTTGCGCGTCAGGCAGCCATCGCTACGGAGAATGCGCGGCTATTTGAAGAAACCCGCCAAAGCCAGCGGGCCGTTGAGCGTTCCGAGCAGGAACTGCGAGCGCTCTTTGCATCCATGAATGATGTCATT
Source organism: Chloroflexota bacterium (assembly GCA_021796155.1). The sequence goes on along the minus strand of JAJYOO010000429.1, from coordinate 2,443 downwards.
ATCGTTCTAGGCAAAGACGGCCGCTACCTGCGTATTGCGCCAACCAACCCATCCCGCCTTTTCCGCCCGCCGGAAGATATGCTCGGCAAAACCACAAAGGAAGTCCTGCCTCCGGAGTCATCCGAACCGATCATGTCGGCCATCGGACAGGCATTACGAACCGGCGAGCAGGTCAAACTTGAATACGCGCTTAATATCAACCGAAAAGACTACTGGTTTGATGCGACGATCTCCAAATTGAACGAGGAACAAGTTTTCCTCGTCGCGCGCGACATCACGGACCGCAAACATAACGAATTGATCCAGGCTTCCATCACACAGATATCCGAAGCGGCGCTGACAGCCCCGGATATGCCGAGCCTGCTCAAAGTCATCCACGAGAGCGTCGCAAGCCTGATGCCTGCGCGCAATTTCTATGTGTGCCTTTACGATGAACACACCGACATGATGACGTTCCCTTATTATGCCGATGAACACGACTCCGCCTGGCCGGCTCAAAAGCCCGGCAGTGGACTGACGAGTTACGTTTTGCGGACAGGCAAACCCCTGCTGGTGACGCCGGAACTTCTGGATGAATTGGAACGTACCGGGGAAGTCAAGGCAGGCGGCACGCGCGGGACAGATTGGATGGGCGCGCCATTAAGGAGCGGCGCTCAGCGACTGGGCGTGCTGGCTGTGCAATCCTACGACCCGGAAGTCCGTTTCACCGAAAAAGAGCTTGAGACTCTGACCCTGATCGCGAATCAGGCATCTGTCGCAATAGAGCGCAAACGATCACAGGAAGAACTGACAAAGTTCAAGCTGGGCATTGATAATTCCGATGACGCGATCTTTATTACCGACCCGGATGGGAAGATCATTTATACCAATCCTGGCTTCGAAAAGATCTATGGTTATTCACAGCAGGAAACCATCGGGCAGACACCGCGTCTCATCAAATCCGGCTTGCTCACGAAAGATGATTACAAACAATTTTGGGGCACACTGCTTTCAAAGAGCACAGCCAGCGGCGAGGTGACGAACAAACGAAAGGACGGGCAGCTCATCCCGATTGCGGGCGTGAACAGCCCCATCCTTGACGAGAGTAACAACATCATCGGCTTCCTGGCCGTTCATCATGACATGACCGAGGCCAAGCGCACTGAGGAGGTACTTAAACGCCGGAACGAATATCTCGCCGCCGCCGCCGAAATTGGACGATTGGTCACTTCGACTCTTGATCTCAACACCATCTTCGTCCGAACGGTCAATCTGGTCAGCGAACGGTTTGGTTATTACCACGCTGCCATCTTCGTTGTGGAAGAGACCGGCTTCAATGCGGTCCTGCGCGAGGCCACCGGTGTCGCCGGCGCGGAGATGAAACGCAAGCGCCACAGCCTGCCTATCAACGAACATTCCGTCGTTGGGAAAGTGACGTACACAGGCGAGCCGGTTATCGTCAACAACACCGCTTTGGACGCAACACATAAACCGAATCCTCTGCTTCCCGAAACGCGGGCAGAAGCCGCCGTCCCGCTTCGAGTGGGCAGCCGCATCATCGGCGCGCTGGACATTCAATCCACGAACATCGGCGCATTCACCACTGACGATCTGGCTGTGCTTCAAATTCTGGCAGATCAGGTTGCGATCGCGATTGACAATGCCCGCTCGTATGAACTATCCCAGCAGGCTGTGAAGGAAATGCGCGAAGTGGATCGGGTGAAGAGTCAATTCCTCGCCAACATGAGCCACGAGTTACGCACACCGCTCAACTCGATCATCGGTTTCTCGCGAGTGATCCTCAAGGGAATTGACGGTCCGGTATCCGACTTGCAGCAACAGGACCTGTCGGCGATCTACAACTCCGGCCAGCACCTGCTCGGACTGATCAACGATGTGCTTGATCTAGCCAAGATCGAAGCCGGAAAAATGGAACTGGCATTCGACCAGGTCAATCTATCCGATTTGATTGCGAGCGTAATGTCAACAGCCAGCGGCTTGGTAAAAGACAAGAACGTCAAGCTGTTAAAAAATATTCACGGCGAACTGCCTCCCGTTCGCGCCGACGCGATCCGCATCCGTCAGGTTCTGCTAAATCTAATGTCGAACGCCGCGAAATTCACCGACGAGGGTGCAATCACGGTTGACGCATCCGTTGAAACTGGACCGTCTGGCCGTCCCGAAATCCTTATCAGCGTCACGGATACCGGCCCCGGCATCGCGCAGGAAGATCAGGCCAAGCTCTTCCAGCCATTCTCACAAGTGGATGATTCGCCAACGCGCAAGACTGGCGGAACAGGATTGGGACTTTCCATCAGCCACCAGCTGATCCAGATGCACGGCGGGCGCATCGGCGTCCACAGCGCAATCGGCAAAGGCAGCACATTCTATTTCACATTGCCCGTCTATCGCGGCAAGGAAGAAACAACAGAACCAACGGATAAAAAGATCGTGTTGGCGATTG
>JAJYOO010000428.1 GCA_021796155.1 Chloroflexota bacterium | reverse complement strand
GTCCGCGGACTTCCATTGTCTTTTCGGGTTGAAGCGGATAAGCCGAACCGATTTTCCATTTGACCTGCTCAGCAATACCTTCACCGATCAACAAATTATATTTGTTTCGCAAATATTGGACGATGTCCTGATCCATTTCATCGCCTGCGACGCGCAACGAACGCGACGCAACCACACCGCCGATGGACATCACTGCGACTTCAGTCGTCCCGCCGCCGATGTCAACCACCATCGAGCCACGCACCTCCCCAATTGGCAGACCCGCTCCCAGCGCCGACGCGATTGGTTCCTCGATCAACATGGCTTGGCGCGCCCCTGAAGCCATCACTGCATCGTAGACCGCGCGCTTCTCCACCTCCGTCACGCCGGTTGGAATTCCGCACACAACGCGCGGACGCGGCAACGGAACCACGCTCTGCTCGTGAACTTTTCCGATAAAATATTCAAGCATTACCTGTGTCACATCAAACTCGGAAATAACGCCATCGCGCACCGGGCGCACAACCATAACATTGCCCGGCGTTCGGCCAACCATTTCTTTTGCCTCCAATCCTATTGCGAGAGGCAAGCGCGATCTTTTGTCAATGGTCACCCAAGATGGTTCATTAATAACGATACCTTTGCCGCGCACGTGAACAAGAGTGTTCGCAGTGCCCAGATCAATGGCGATGTCTAATGAGAACAGGCCTAACAGCCAGTTTATTGGGTTGAAGGCCAACGGAAAACTCCTCGATGCAAATCTGTGCTAACCTGCCGCTTGCTGCAATGATGACTGGTGCAATGATTATATCATAACGACAAAACCACGCCTCCGTTTGTGTAACCGTTCACCGCTCGCGGTGTTTAATTGACAAAATATCCTAATGACTTTGGGAGGGCCTCATGGCTAAAGTTGCGTTTGTTACGGACAGTACTGCTTACATCCCGGCCAATCTTGTGAAGCAATACAACATCACCGTCACGCCGCAAATCCTCGTGTGGGGAGACCAGACCTATCAAGACGGCATTGATATCCAGCCCGACGAATTCTATGCCAGGCTTAAGACCAGCAAAACAATGCCCACGACATCGCAAGTCTCCGTCGTAACGATGCAGCATACTTTTCAAGATTTGATTGATAAAGGGTATGATGTTTTAGGCGTCTTCATTTCAGGAAAACTCTCTGGCACAATGCAATCTGCAATCCAAGGACGCGAGGCTCTAGGCGCGGCGGAGAAAATTGCGCTCGTTGACAGCTATACCACCTCGATGGCAATGGGGTTTCTAGTTCTGGCCGCCGCGCGCGCCGCGGAACAAGGTGCGAACTTGGCTGAGTGTAAAGTTTTGGTTGAAAAAGGCCGCGCACAAACCGGCGTCTATTTTGCAGTGGACACACTTGAATTCCTGCATCGAGGCGGACGCATCGGCGGCGCAACGCGCTTCATCGGTTCGGCTTTGAATCTGAAACCTATCCTTGCGCTCAAAGATGGCCGCGTCGAAGCAGAAGATCGCGTCCGCACAAAAGCCAAAGCATTGGATCGCGTGCTCGAACTCGCGTCGGAACAATTGAAGGGCAAGAACAGTATTCGAATTGCGACACTTCATGCCAACGCGGAACAAGAAGCGCGCGCGCTGCTCGATAAAGCCAGCAAGGAATTCAGTGCTGTGGAAAGTGTTCTTTCATCCGTGAGTCCTGTGGTCGGTGTCCACGCCGGGCCAGGCACAGTCGGTCTCGTATTTTTAGCCGGCATGTGATCAACAAAAAATTTCTCTCCAGTCGGAGAGAAATTTTTTCACAGGTATAATTCAATCATGAAGCATCCCGATCCATTGGTTATCGGCATCGCAGGCGGATCTGGCTCAGGCAAGACAACCGTGGCCGAAACGATATTAAACCGTGTCGGTGCGGACCGCATCGCATTCCTTCAACACGATTCATATTACAAAGATTTAAGCGGACTTCCGCCAACCCAGCACGCGGCTGTAAATTTTGATCATCCGGATTCGCTCGAAACCGAATTGTTGATCCAGCACATCGTCTCGCTCCGGGACGGCAAGCCGGTTGAGGTTCCGATCTACGATTTCTCCACTGACAGCCGCACCAGCCAGACCTTTACTATTTCGCCGCATCGCGTGGTTATCGTTGAAGGCATCTTGATCTTTGCGGAACCGACTTTGCGCGAACTTTTCGATGTAAAAATTTTTGTGGACACCGACGCCGATCTGCGTTTCATCCGCCGATTGCAGCGTGACATTACCGAACGAGGCCGTTCAACCGAATCAGTAATCAAGCAATACCTAGCGACAGTGCGACCAATGCATTTGGAGTTCGTAGAACCATCAAAGCGTTACGCGGACGTCGTCATCCCCGAAGGCGGATTCAATGCCGCTGCAATGGATATGGTTGTGGCGCGTATTGAAGCGTTATTAAAATAATTTCTGTAGGGGCACAGCGACGTTGCGCCTCTACCATTAACAATCCAAGGAGAACAAATGTCAAAACAATGGAACACCCCACCAGCAATGGTTATTGACCCGAAAAAGAAATACAAAGCTCGCATGGAAACCGACAAAGGCACGATGGTCTTCGAGCTCTTTGCTGATAAAGCCCCCAAGACGGTCAATAACTTTGTGTTTCTATCGCGCGAAGGATTTTACGAAGGCATCATCTTTCATCGCGTGATTGCAGACTTTATGGCGCAAGGCGGCGATCCAACAGGAAAAGGTTCCGGTGGCCCCGGCTATAAATTTGGCGATGAGTTTCATCCGAGTTTAAGACACGACAAAGCCGGAAGACTTTCCATGGCAAATGCCGGTCCAGGCACAAACGGCTCACAGTTTTTCATCACGCATGTTCCAACGCCGTGGCTTCTA